>CANINJ010000042.1 GCA_947468985.1 Bacteroidota bacterium | reverse complement strand
AAAAATTGGAATATTTCTTCATTTGCTTCAGGAATTCATTTTTTAAGCGTGCAAACAAATAAAGGAACTAAACAATTTAAGTTTATAAAAGAATAGTTATTTATAGCTATTTATTTTAGATAAAGAGCCTTCTTTTGAAAAACACAGTTCGCTTTATTTAAATAATTAACAAACATTTAAAACACAACTGCATAATAATATAGAGAACATAAAATAGAAAACCTTACTTTTGTTCGTTATTAAAAATACGAAAATTAAAAAATGGAAATAGTTATCAAATTAGGTCAGTTTTTATTGAGTTTGTCATTGTTGATTGTACTTCATGAATTAGGACATTTTATACCCGCTAAATTATTCAAAATCAGAGTAGAGAAATTCTACTTGTTTTTTGATGTGAAATATTCTTTGTTTAAAAAGAAAATCGGAGATACAGAATACGGAATTGGATGGTTGCCTCTTGGTGGTTATGTGAAGATTTCGGGAATGATTGACGAAAGCATGGACAAAGAGCAAATGGCGTTACCGCCTCAGCCTTGGGAATTTCGTTCGAAACCAGCTTGGCAACGATTGATTATTATGCTTGGTGGTGTAACTGTAAATTTCATTTTAGCGTTTATTATTTATATCGGAATGGCATTTGCGTACGGAGATTTATACATTTCAAATAACGATTTAAAAGATGGTGTTTGGATTACAAATCCTGTAATTGAAAAATCAGGCTTAAAAACGGGCGATAAAATCGTTTCTGTTGACGGGGTTAAAGCCGATAGATTTCATGAATTAAACGAGAAAATTCTTTTAGGAAAAGAAATTGTTGTTGAAAGAAATGGTTCAGAACAAAAAATAGTATTGCCTGTTGATTTTATCAATCAATTAATGACTGGCAAAAAAATATCAGTTGTTGAACTTCGTTTACCGTTTATAGTTTCTGGCATTGAAGACAAGTCCCCAAACAAAAGTGCAGTACAAGAAAAAGATATTATTACCAATTTTAATGGAGTTCCTGTTCAATATGCAGATCAAATTGTGGATGCTGTAAAAGACTTGAAAGGCAAAACAATTCCTGCAATTGTAAAAAGAGATGGGAAGGAAATTGCGGTTTCGATTGTTGTGAATGACAGTTCGAAAATGGGAATGCAATATGCAACAAGATTGCCTTATGGTAATTTGGAGAAATTAGGATTGTACCCAATTCGCAAACAAAGCTATGGTTTTTTAGAATCTTTTCCTGTTGGAATTGAAAGAGGAAAAAGCCAACTTGTAGGTTACGGAAAACAATTGCAAATGATATTCAATCCAAGTACTGGCGCTTATAAAGGTGTGGGTGGATTTAAAGCAATATTTGATATTTTCCCTGCTTCTTGGAGTTGGGAAGCTTTTTGGAGCATTACCGCTTTATTATCGATTATGCTTGGGGTTATGAACTTATTACCAATCCCAGCATTAGATGGAGGACACGTAATGTTTTTATTATATGAAATAATTAGCCGAAAGAAACCAAGCGATAAATTTATGGAGAATGCACAAATGGTTGGTTTCGTATTACTTATCTCCCTATTGCTGTTTGCAAATGGAAACGATATTTATAAAGCAATCTTAGGGAAGTAATATTTTTTTAAAATTTATTCCAATTTATTTGCAAAAAAGATAATTAACCTTATATTTGCACCGCTTTAAAGGGCAATACGCCTTCCTTCTTAGCTCAGTTGGTTAGAGCATCTGACTGTTAATCAGAGGGTCCTTGGTTCGAGCCCAAGAGAGGGAGCAAGTAAGAGAAAGCCTTTACAGAAATGTAAAGGCTTTTTTGTTTTTACATGTCATACATTTGTAAAACAAATTAAAAATTATGAAATATTATTTGAGTGATTTTAAAAAACCTATTGATCCAAAAAACCCACTTTTGTTTTTCAACAATATTTCAACTGAAGAAGAATTCAATAAATTTTTAAATAATCTTTACCACACTAACGGACTTGGCTTTACAAAACTAGATAATGGTAAATATTCATTTTATGCTCATACAGGTTTTTATAATGAGCACATGGATTTAATAGATAGTACTGAATTATATGAAGGTTCTATATATAATAATCTAGTGGAAGTTTTAAATTTCTATTACCTAGAGATAGATATGCTTTTAGAAACCAGAAAAATGAAACATCTTTACGAATCAAAAAGAATTGATGATAAATATTCCGAACACCTTATTAACAATATTGACTTTTTTTTAAATACATTCGAATTTATTAGAGATGAATCAGCAAAAGGAATAATGATTGAAACACTTAAGAAATTCAGAAGATTAGTTTATAATTCATTATCATATTCTGTCCAAACACCTATAAACCAAGAAATTATTGATTACACCCCCCAGAATTCTTATTTACTTGGAGATGTTACTAAAAATGATATTGAAAAAATTTTTATGATTGCAGAATCAGATTATTTGATAGATATTGAAAGAACTGATTTAGATATTTTTTATGAAGTATTCTTTTCCATAAATCAAAATCAAAAAACCAAACAAATTTTATTTTTACCCAACCGAACTTTAGTAACAGCATTTATGTATGCTTTAAATTTGATTTATAAAGATTTCACTTTTTCAAAATTAGAATTATCAAATGTATTTTACTATATAAGTAAAAATAATAAACACAAAAAAATTACACAAGGAGCTTTAAACACTCATCACAGTAGAAGTAAAAATACTACTGAATATCAACTACACTTTAGCAAATATTTAAGGGCCTTGAAATAACAACAAAACACAATTTACATATCACCTTACATTCCATCTTACACCCTTCTTACACATTAAAGAGAAGGGTTTTTTATTGAAATAAATTTGGCAATTAATTGGATAAAACATCCGCAAATTTATTATTATGTTAAAAGAAAAAAGCTTATTTAAAGATGAGCAAAGTAAAAAAAGTGAAGAGATCTTATCTCTAAACGAGGCAGCAAAGTTCCTTTGTGCCTCCAAGTCATTCGTATATAAAATGACTAGTCAAAAACTCATTCCCCATTACATCCCGGGAGGGAAAAGGATTTATTTCAAAAAGTCCGATTTGGAAAATTGGCTTCTCAAAAACAGAATACCACCTAGTTCTGAATTTGAAGCCAACACTGAATGTTATTTACTAACCCCTAAAAATCAAAAATCATGCTAAAAAGTATTTCATTAAAAGGAAAAAATACATGTGTTAATTTAAAAATTAAAGACAAGAAAATTATCTTTAGTTCCTATGTTAAATCAATTAATTTGACTCCCAAAAAAATATTTTGTAACAATAAAGAATCAAATGAAAAAATAGTTAATGCATATTATTACCTATCCGCTTTTCTTGATGATTATTATTCGGAGGACAAAGATGAAATGATAAATGACAGTATCAAATTTCGATTTAATCATGATTGTTTTATAGATGCTGTTATTTGCATATTGAACAATCTTGATGATAAACTGCAAGCAAAAATTAATGAAGTTCAATTCGACTTTAATTATAATTATTTATTAAGTAAAGATTTAATTCTGCTTAAATCATGTTATTTAGCAAAGGATAAGATTTATGCAGTTTCAAATTTTGTTGAAACAGACAATTCGAACTTAACAACTGATGAAGTAAAATTTAATCGTTTTAGACTTACTATAAAACTTTAACACTATGGCAAAAATTAACATATTACTCAGAGATGCTCAAAACAAAAATGGACAATATCCTATCGTTTTGAGAATCATTAAAAACAGAAAAGTTAAGATTATTACTTTGGGAATGGATTGTCAGAAATCTAATTGGGATGAGAAATCATCCCAATTCCAAAAGAGTATGCCTAACCATATCCAAAAGAATCTTCTTTTGTCAAAATTGAAACAGAAAGCTTGGATGATTATTGACCAATTCAATATTGATGAAATTGATTTTACTCTTGATCAATTTGATCAAAAATTTAGAGGAAAAGCGCAAAGTAAGATTACAGTATTAGAATTTTGGGAAGATAAAATTATTGATTTAAATCTTGGCGGACGAACAGGAAACGCAAGAGCGCATAAAGACACTAAAAATTCATTTTTCAGGTTTTGTAAAAATCAAAAAATACTCTTCAAAGAAATAACCGTTGAGATGCTGGATAAATATGAAACTCATATGAGGTCTACTGGCAGTAATGATGGCGGAATTGGAGTAAGAATGAGAGAATTGAGAGCTGTTTATAACGATGCTATTAAAAAAGGTATTGTAGAAGAAAAATACTATCCTTTTAAAACTTATAAAGTTTCAAAACTTAAGGGTAAAGGATTCAAAAAAGCATTGTCCAGAGATGAAGTTAGATTGATTGAAAATCTTGACGAAGCTAAATATCCACAACTACGGGAAGCAAAACAGTTATTTGTGTTTTCTTATTACACCCGCGGTATGAACTTCTATGACATCATGAAGTTAACATGGGACAGAGTTGAGAATGATAAAATCATTTACACACGCTCTAAAACCAAGGGTAGATTTACTGTTAAAATACTACAGCCTATTCAAGATATTCTTAATTACTATAAGGATCTTAATACGGATACAAATTTTGTTTTTCCCATTTTACTAAATGAAGGTATGACACCAATTCAAATTGAAAATAGGAAAGCAAAAAAACTAAAAAGATTCAATAGTGACTTAAAAAAGATTGCTGAAATAGTCGGAATTGACAAGCCACTCACAAGTTATGTGGCAAGGCACAGCTTCGCAACTAATTTAAAGCAATTAGGAGTATCAACGGACATTATAAGTCAGTCGATGGGGCACCAAAATATATCAATCACTTCAGCATACCTAAAAGATTTTGAAAATGATGTGATTGACGATGCAAATGAAAAGCTATTAATGGAACCAATATCAATTTATAATTTAAATCATGGAAGAAAATATGCAGCATAACGACGTAAATAATTTAATAGACCGTTTCCATCTTGTATTACCTTTTTTTGATGAATGCCTTAACAAAAAAGGTGAAATGGAAATTATAATTAGTAATCAAAAGCTCATTCTATTTTGGGAAGCGTTAGGCTATCGGAAAGTAATTGATGAAACAGGGAGTTATATCTTAGTAAATATTCAGAGAAATTCTATAGTGAAAGAAGTAAAAGAACATTTGTTGAGATTTGAAATTAGAGAATACACTAAGCATATAAATCGAGCTGATGTATGGGAACTTTTTCTTAGGTCCGAGAATGTTGCCAAGAAACATTATGAATCATTTCATACTATTGACATGACCAGAAACACAGGGAATGAAAAAACGGGATACTTATACTTCAAAAACGCAATTTTAAAAGTTACATTAGAAAAAATTGAAATTGTTGAGTATGATAATTTTGAAGGATATGTTTGGGAGAAAGAAATTATTAAAAGAAATTTTATTGTTTCAGAAGATGCTGAGTGTGTTTTTGGAGAGTTTGTCTGGATAATTGCCAATAATGAACCAAAACGTTTAAAGAGCATTATATCCATTATTGGATACCTTATTCATTCTTTCAAAGATCCAACTTTTTCGAAAGCAATCATTTTAATGGATTCGGAAATCGACGTTGAATTTGATGAAGCAAATGGCGGAACTGGAAAATCTTTAATTGGGAAAGCTGTAAGCCAAATTGTACCAATATTATTCATCGATGGCAAAACCATAAAAAGTCAGGATAAGTTTAGACTTTCAGGATTAAACGGTCACCATAGAATAATTTTCTTTGATGATGTGAAGAAGGATTTCGATTTCGAAAGTCTATATCCTCTCATCACGGGTGACCTTTATATCGAAAAAAAGTATAAAAATGCTGTAGTAATTCCAGGCACAGAAACTCCAAAACTCCTAATCACTTCAAATTATGTAGTCAAAGGTGGTGGAGGAAATGCGGAAAAACGCAGAAAAGTTGAATATGAAGTGTCTACTTATTTCAAAAATATCCAAACTCCATTAGAGCAATTTGAACATCGTTTGTTTGATGATTGGGATAAAGAAGAGTGGATTAAATTTGACAATTTTATGATTAAAGCCTTACAGTTTTATCTTAAAAATGGACTATTAGAACCCCAACCTATAAATATTGACTTTAACAGGTTAAAAATAGAAATTGGTGTCGATTTTATTGATTTTATGGATAGCTTAATTAGTAAACCTGAACTGTATCAAAAACCATCTTTACCTGATATTCTTGTAATAGATAAAAACAAATTATTTGATGAATTCTTAAAAACAAAACCAAATAATGGGGAACGGATTAGTCCTATTATCTTTAAAAAGGGAATAGATAAGTATTGTGATTATTATCAAATACAACACAATCATTACAAGAGCAATGGTAATAATTATGTAGAACTGAATATCGAGAAAATCATTAAACAAGCCTCTTAATAAAAGTTAAAAAGGAACTTAAAAAGTGACAAAGTGACTTCAGTATATAAAAAGTTATTTTCAAACTTGTAAATAACATCATTTTTTAAGTTCTTTCTTTAGTCTTTTTATCCTTCAAAATAACTTTTCAAAAGCGATTGTCACTTTGTCACTGTGATAGTCGCTTTTTCATTTCAACCTTTTAATAATTAAACATTAACCTTAAATTTTATAAATATGGAAATTAAAAAAGCTTCACAAAAAGCAAAAAAATTAAGAATTGGACTATCAGGAGCATCTGGATTCGGCAAGAGTTTTTCTGCCCTAAAAATGGCTTCTGGAATGACAAATGATTGGAAAAAAATATGTGTTATAGATTCAGAATGTTCCTCATCGAGTCTTTACAGTAATCTTGGTTCATTTAACACTATTGATATTAATGCTCCTTTTAACCCTGAAAAATTTTGCCAAGCGATTAAACTTGCTGAAGATTCAAAAATGGATGTGATTATAATCGACTCAATATCAATGGAATGGAATGGTTCGGGAGGCTGTTTAGATATTCACGAACAGCTTGGCGGCAGATTTCAAGATTGGGGACCAGTCAAAAAAAGACACCAAGCGTTTATTGATGCTATTCTTCAGTCAAGTTGCCACATCATTACTACTGTTAGAAGAAAAGTAGAATACAGCTTGGACAAAGACTCTAATGGTAGAACAAAAGTATATAAACTTGGTACAAAAGAAGTTACTCAAGAAGGGTTTGAATACGAAATGGATGTCAATTTTGAACTAATTAACGAAAACCACTTAGCTAAAGCGACAAAAGACCGATTGAATTTATTTATGAATCGACCAGAATTTGTGATTAATAGCTCTACAGGTAAGAAATTGATTGAATTTGCAAATTCAACAGATGCAATGGGCAAAAATGAAATGAAACAGAAGATTTCCGAAGTTAATAATATTAAAGAATTGGGAGAACTGTACCATAGTAATACTGAATTGTCAAAAACTTTAGATCAAGAATTTATTACCAAGAAAAATTTACTACTTGAATTAACAAATAAAATTTCATCAAATGGACACAGCAGTACTTACCCTAAAGCCAGTTAATATCACCCACAATGCAGAGATACTCCTGCCAATAGAAAATGAGGTTATTACCTCTAGGAGTTTGGCTGAAATTATTGTAAAATCACCCTTTATTGAGGCTAATACGGAAAGTGTTAGCCTTTCTCATTTAAAGTCTAAAAATGTAATTCCTGTTTTTACCAAGGATAATGAAATAACCTTATCCCATCAAGAGTTTATAGAAACTGCAATAAGTGCCATAGCAACTATCTTTCCAAATGAGCCAATAGATACTCCTGAAATAAGAGTTAGCCACCAAATTAAGGGCAGAACTCCTGATGCTTTACATATTGCTGCCAAAGACTTGGAAGAGCATCAGAGGACCTCTTATTTTGAGAGAATGGCTTTTATAATAAGAGTTCCTGGAATTACAGAAACTATTAACGGAAATAAGCTAGCTCTTACAATTGGAGGAGTGAGAAGCTATAATTTGGAAAATCTGTACAACAAGAAAACCTATGAGAAGTTTAAATTCTTCATTGGATTCCAAAATATGGTTTGTTGCAACCTGTGTATTTCTACAGATGGATATCAAAATGAAATTAGGGCTATGAGTCATCTTGACCTTGAAGCTAAAATGTTACAAACATTAGCAGAATATAAAGCACAAGAGCATTTGAATTCAATGAAAAACCTACTCAACAATTCTCTTTCAGAAAGAGATTTTGCTCAAATTATTGGCAAGAGTAGGCTTTATAATTACTTGCCTAAAAAAGAAAAATCTTTAATTCCTGAATTGCTTCTAAATGATGGTCACATTAACACTGTGGCAAAAGATTATTACCAAGATGAAAGCTTCTGTAGAAATGCTAATGGAGATATTAGTATGTGGGAGTTTTACAACTTATTGACTGGCTCTAATAAAACCAGTTATATTGACACTTTCCTTGAAAGAGGAGTGAATGCCTTTGATTTTAGTAAAGGCGTCTCAAATGCACTAAGTGGTAGTTCTACCAACTATGCTTGGTTTTTGAGCTGATAATCCCCCAATTTCTTTAATTAGGAGTTGGGGATTATTTTTTTTGTTTACTATACTAAGGTATTAATTTTATTAAAATGGGACATCATAACTTTTACTATCTAATTTGAAAGGCTTGATTGTAATCCGTTCTTTAATTAAAATTTAAATAACCCAATTTAGTAACCCCATCATAATAATTTTAAACACTTAGCAAACCATCAATGCATTCAATGTCAAAATTTGAAAAATAGCAAGCAAAAGCATTTCTTGGGTCTTCGAATCTTTTTACAAAGACTACTTCACCCATTACTTCAAGTTGTTGAATTAGTTTAAGTTCTCTATCACCATTTTATTATAATCGTAGAAATCACTATCAATAATAATATTAAGAAATTAATTTTCTTATTGAAATCCATCTCTTTTTTTAATATTTTATTTTGAGAAATTATTTCATTTAATTTGGTGTCAGTTTCCTTTAATTTATTTAATAAATCGTTTGTTGTTTTTTCTTGATTTTCTTTAACTATATCAAACCCTTGATTTATTTCTTTTTGGTTTTTAGAAATTGTTTGTTCAATATCTCCAAAATTTTGAATTATCTTATTGATGTTTTGTAAAATCGTTGTTAGTATCCCATTTATTCCATTAACTGAAATAAAAACTTCCGATAATTTATTTTGATGCTTATTGAAATGTTCTTCTAAATCTATTTTTGATAAACGAGCGATTTCATTTTTAAAACCATCATTAATTTTTTGGAATTGAATAATATTTTTTTCTATTTGATTAATGTTCTTAACCAATAGTTCATTATTACCTTCAACAAATAGCTTCACTGAATTTCCCAAGTTATTATTATACTCCGTTGCATGCTCAATTATTAATTGAAATCTTTTTTTAAACTCTTCGGGTATTTTTTCATTGCTCTCCTTTAACTCTTGAATTCTTTCTTTTAAAGTTTCAATTTGTTTTAACTCTAATTTTAATTTATCTAATTGCTCGTAATTATCAGATAAAATTTGGTCAATATTATTCATCCTATAAATCTTTTAAACTATTATTTATTTTTTCTACAAATTTGGTATTAATTCTTAACATTAATCTGTGTTTCGCTCTTTTAATAAATTCTTTCGAATTATAATACTTAACTTCCTTTGATAAAATTTCCTCAAATTGATTCAATTTGTTTTCAAAATCTTTGTAATTATCGCACTTGTCATATAGATTTTCAAAACCTGTCATAAAATATTTTTCTGCTTCTTCAAAATAATATGTATTATTTAAACCGAAGCTTGCATAGGCGTAAAGTAGATTTAACACATACTCCTCTTTAGTATCTTCAATAGCTAATGAACGCCAAATTCTTTTACAAGAACCACGCATCATTTTGCATTCATTAATAAATGATGCTTTATCATTTAATAGTTTAGTGTATTTTTCAAAAACTTTCCAATCATCTAAATAGTTGTTTTTAAAATCATCAATTAAAGAACAGTCATTACCTGCTTCAACATATCCGCTTTTTGCATATTTTGCATTAAAGTAATAATACATTAGCTGCTTGAAATGAACATTATAATTTGCATTTTCAAACTTAAACTCCGTTTTCGTATTTTGTTTAATACTTTCTGTTATAAATTCTTTTATGTCTTCAATTGCTTTTCTTCTTTTTCCAACTATATCGGAATACGTGAAATCTAATATTACTTTTACCGACTCTTTAATTGTATGAAACACATCTAAATCATGGCAAATAATTTTCAATTTCTCAATTTTCAATTGTGTTTTTTCTTTGGATAAATACTTTAATAAATGATTTTGCGTAGCATCAATGTAGAAGTTTTTATCAGTTTTATTTATACTGATTGAAACTAATCCTTTATTATATTCAATGGTGTAATCTGAAATAAATTCAATGCTATATAAACGATAAATTATTCTCAATACATCCTGTCGATTAATATTAGAATAATAAAATTCTTTGTATTGTTTCTTGTTGGCAAAATAAATTTCAGATCCTAAAATTTCAATATCCCATGACTCTTCAATTCTTTGAATGTAATCAATAAAATCTGATGATTGCTTTTGTAATGCCTCCAAATAGATTATAACATTATGAATATGGGGGGTTGGAATTAAACTAAAATCTGCCATAATAATTTCTGACAGACTATCTTTTGTCAAATCTAATGGCACAATAAAATTTAACTTTTCACTCCCTAATTCGAAGAAATCTTTCAATGATAACCCATTATTAATAATATTTTGAACAGGCTGACTTAAATAATCATTAAGCGTTGAACTTGGACTATTTCTTTTCCAATTAGCTGTGATAAATTCATATATATGATTTGTTAATGCAACGTCCAAGTTACCACCGCCAGCACCAAAATTAAAATCGACTGTTAATTTACCTAAACCTCTAGTATTTATTATTTTACCAAAAACGACATTATTCTCATTTCTTAGCCAAATATTACCTTGGAAACCGCCGTCGGGTGTTAAGTAAAATTTTATATCCTTGTCATTATCGAGGTTATAAATATCTGTAATTTGTTTAAAAACCGTTTTGTTAATTTTTTCTTTTCTAGTAAAAAAACGCTCTAATTGATATAACTCTGTTTCGATACCTTTGAAACTGTTCTTATGAAAAAAATCGTGGATACTTTCATCTAAATTGTAGGTCGAAATAGTTTTAAATTCTACTTCTTTTTT
>CANINJ010000041.1 GCA_947468985.1 Bacteroidota bacterium | reverse complement strand
TGCGTTCCAAGGGTTTTCCAATTGTCTGACATTCCGAGAAATCCGTGGAGAATTAAGAGCGGTTTCCCTTGACCTTCAATTTTTGAATAAAGCATAATTTTTGAAATTTGTCTGGGCTCGCGTGAGGGATGGCAGCGAAAATCCCACGCTTTTTAGCGTGGATTGCAGCGCACAGCCCGACCCTTGTGGTCACGCCCAAATTATTATTTTAATTTTTGCAAATACATATTTACAACGTTGTCCAAACCGAGATATAGCGCTTCGCAAATTAAGGCGTGACCGATGGAAACTTCCAGTAAATTGGGGATGTTTTGCTTGAAAAAGAGTATGTTTTCCAAACTCAAATCGTGTCCTGCGTTGATTCCTAATTGCAATTCGTTAGCCAAATTTGCAGCGGCAACATAAGGAGCGATTCCGTTTTTATTTCCCAAACCGTATTCGTGGGCAAAACTTTCGGTGTATAATTCGATTCTTTCGGTTCCAATAATTGCGGCGCCTTGAATCATTTCCAAAGTTGGATCGACAAAAATAGAAGTTCTGATTCCGTTTCTTTGAAATTCTTGCACGATTTCCGTTAGAAAATCCCTGTGCTTTAGGGTATTCCAGCCTGCATTTGAAGTAATTGCATCATCGGCATCGGGAACCAAAGTTACTTGCGTTGGTTTTATTTGCAATACTAAATCGATGAAATTTCGCTCTGGATTTCCTTCGATATTGTATTCGGTGTAAACAATTTCCTTCAAATCGCGGGCATCTTGATAGCGAATATGACGTTCATCTGGGCGCGGATGAATCGTAATTCCCTGAGCGCCAGATTTTTGTATGTCTTTTGCAACTTGCAATAAATCGGGAACATTTCCACCACGAGCATTTCGTAAAGTGGCAATTTTGTTGATATTTACGCTTAATTTTGTCATTGACTTATTTTATAAATGGAATTATTATAAATTCTTGACAAAAATACAAAGTAAAACAGGTTGATTTGTGCTAAATTTTGATTATTTTGCAGTCGTTTAAACATTAAACATTTATGTTAGAAATTACCGAATATATTAACAATGATTTCAAGGCAATTGACAGTTTAGAGGGTATCGAAACTGTGAAAGATTTCTTTGATGAAGTTCATTTTTCTCACTTTCCAGTGGTTGAAGAAGGAATTTATATTGGTAGTATTGCTTCTGATGATGTTGAAACTTTTGATTCTGACAAGAAAATTATCGATTATCGCTATACGTTGGGAGGATTTTTTGCAAGAACAAGTATGTTTTGGATTGATGTTTTAGAAATTTTTGCAAGAAATAATACGAATGTAATTCCTGTTCTTGATAATTTGAACAAATACGTTGGTTATTATGAAATTACCGATGTTATAAAAAATTTCTATGAAACGCCTTTTGTGAATGAAGTAGGCGGAATTATAATTGTTGAAAAACCAATCAATGATTTTTCGATGAGTCAAGCGGTACAAATTGTAGAAAGTAACGAAGGAAAGATTTTAGGTTTGTATGTTTCTGGAACCACAACCGACACAATTCAAGTTACAATTAAGATTGTTTTGGGCGGAATGAACGAGATAATTCAGTCGTTTAGACGGTATGGCTTTGAGATTATTTCCGAACATAAAGAAGACGCATACCTTACGAATTTGAAAGAACGATCTGATTATTTGGACAAATATTTAAATATGTAAATCCATTTTTACAAGATATAATTATTAAAACAAATGAAAGTAGCGATTTACGGGCAATATTATCAAAACAGTACGGAACCAATTATCCGAGATATTTTTGTTTTTTTTAATGAAAATAATGTTGAAATGATTATTGAAGCGGATTTTTTAAAGCTTTTATATGAAAAAGAAATTGTCAAAAAAGAATATAAAACTTTTCAGTCTTACAAAGAATTAGATTCGAGTTTTGATATTATGATAAGCATTGGTGGTGACGGAACTATTTTGAGAGCCGCAACATTAGTTCGTGATTCTGGAATTCCTATTTTGGGTATAAATGCTGGAAGATTAGGATTTTTGGCAATGGTTCAAAAAGATGAAATCGCACAATTTTTACAATTTGTAATTGAAAAAAAATACACCATTTCCGAAAGAAGCTTGATTAGTTTGTCTAGTTCACCCGAGATTTCCGAGATTGAAGATATTAATTTTGCGATGAATGAAATTTCTGTAAGTCGAAAAGATACCACTTCGATGATTACAATTGAAACCTATTTAGACGGTGAATTTCTAAATTCGTATTGGGCAGACGGATTGATTATTGCAACCCCTACAGGCTCTACAGGATATTCTATGAGTTGTGGCGGACCAATTTTAACTCCAAATGTTGCCAGTCTTGTAATTACTCCAATTGCACCTCATAATTTAAATGCAAGACCATTAGTAATTCCTGACGACACTGAAATACGTCTTAAAATTTCGGGTCGCGAAGAGCAATATTTGGTTTCTTTAGATTCCAGAATTGCATCGGTAAAAAACGAATCGATATTGACCATTAAGAAAACCCCTTTCAAAATTAAAATGGTTGAAATTCAAGAAGAAACTTTTTTTAAAACCTTGCGCAACAAATTACTTTGGGGAGAAGACAAAAGGAATTAATTTTTTTCTCCTGTTAATATACTACAATGGTTCTAATTGCGTTTTTCAACTAAACTAAGTTGATAGAAAATCAATTGTTTTAATCAATGCAAATATAATTTAACAGAAATGTCTAATACATTCTGTATTCGTATTCAGAATTGTTATATTTGCAAGCTATTTTCAAAAACCAATGAATAGAATTTGTATATTTCTTTTTTGTCTTATAGGCTTCACAGTTGTGAATGCTCAAATTCACGAAATTGGCGTATTTGTTGGAGGCAGTAATTACATTGGAGATATCGGGCCAACAACCTACATCGCCCCTAATGAATTGGCTTTCGGATTGTTATATAAATGGAATAAAAGTCCACGTCATTCTTGGAGGATTTCCTATACACAAGCTAAAATTTCATCAAAAGATAGTGATGCAAGTTCGCCAGGAAGAACACAAAGAGGATATAATTTTGAAAATAATATAAAAGAAGTATCTTTAGGGCTTGAATTTAATTTTTTTGACTTCAATTTACATGAATTAACGCCAAAAATCACACCTTATATATATAGTGGTTTAACTTACTTTGCTTATGACGAATTGTTTTTTATAAATGGAGAAACAAAAGTAGATTATACAAATGGAGCATTGGCAATTCCAATGACAATAGGAATAAAATCGAATATATTAACCCATTTAATTTTAGGGGTTGAAGTTGGAGCAAGATATACAATGACAGATAATTTAGATGGAAGTAATCCAAAAAATAAAAATTTAGCTCCATTGAAATTTGGAGATATAAATAGTAAAGATTGGTACGTTTTTTCAGGGTTTACACTTACGTACACATTTGGAAACAAACCATGTTATTGTGTAAATAAATGAATTTAGTCGAGACAATTAATAAAAATAATTTACCCAAACACCTTGCTATCATAATGGACGGCAACGGACGTTGGGCTAAACAAAAAGGTTTATTAAGAGCTTTAGGACATGAAAATGGCACTAAATCTGTGCGAACTGTTGTGGAAACATCGGCAAAATTGGGGATTGAACACTTGACATTATATGCCTTTTCAACAGAAAATTGGAATCGACCTAAATTAGAAGTTGAATTATTAATGAACCTGTTGATTAACTCGTTAAGAAATGAGCTTAAAACATTACAAGACAATAATATAAGATTAAATTCTATAGGAAATATTGATTTGTTGCCAAAATCAGCTCAGAAAAAACTTCACGAAGTAATTGAGCAGACAAAGGGAAATTCAAGAATGGTTTTAACATTGGCGTTAAGCTATGGGTCAAGGGAAGAACTCATAAATGTAGTTAAAAATATCAGCAATAAAGTTAAAAATAATATAATTTCAATAGACAGCATAGACGAATCAATTATAAATCAGCATCTTTACACGCAAGATTTACCAGAGGTAGATTTATTGATAAGAACAAGTGGCGAACATCGGATTAGTAATTTCTTGCTTTGGCAAATAGCTTACGCTGAATTGTATTTTACTGATGTATTATGGCCTGACTTTAAAGAAGACGATTTATATGAAGCAATCATTAGCTATCAAAAAAGAGAACGTAGGTTTGGAAAAACAAGTGAACAAATTAAATAAATTATTAGTGTTAAATAAAAGCATACAATTATTCTTTACGATTATAATATTCGGAAGTGTTACACAGATAGCAGCGCAAGATAGGGTTCCATTTGACCAAGGTAAAAAGTACATCTTAGCAGACGTTGATGTTACTGGAAAAATTAGCTTTAATAAGCAAACTGTAGTTACGTTTGCTGGACTTGAAAAAGGTCAAAACATTACGGTTCCAGGAGAAGAAATTAGTAATGCCATTAAGAAATTAGGCAAATTAGGTTTGTTTGGAGAAATTGATTTTTATGTAAATCAAATAAAAGGCGATAGCATCTTTTTAGAATTAAACATCAATGAATTGCCAAAACTTACCAATGTAAAATTCACAGGAATTAAAAAAGGTAAAATTGAGGAACTTATAAAAGATAATGGATTGACTGCTGGAAAAGTGGTGAATGAAAACTTATTGACAACTACAAAAAATTATATTGAAAATAAGTATAAAAAAGACGGTTATTACAATACAAAAGTTGCTATAAATACCATTATTGACACTACTGAAACTAATAGAGTAAAATTGGTTATTGCAATTGATAAAGGCAATAAAATTAAAATTAATGCAATAAACTTTATTGGAAATTCTAAGTTTACGGCTTCAAAACTACGAAGCGCAATGCCTGATACAAAACAAAGAAATCCCATCAGAATATTAAAAGCTTCAAAATTTATCAAAGAAAAATACAAAGCTGATTTAGTAAAAATTATTGATAAATATAAAGAAAAAGGGTTTCGTGACGCAAGAATAGTTTCTGATAGTGTGATTTTTAATAAGGCTAATAATGACTTAACCATTAATGTAAATATCGAAGAAGGAAATAAATATTACTTTGGAGATATTAAGTTTTTAGGAAATACTGTATATTCTGATCAAGGTTTGAGAAGTATATTAGGCGTTAAAAAAGGAGATGTATATAATGGCGTTTTACTTGAAAAACGAATTGCTGATAAATCAAAACCAGACGGAGAAGATATTACCAATTTATATCAAAACAGTGGATACTTATTTTCAAATATCAATGCAGTAGAAGTAAAAACTGCAAATGACACCATTGATTTTGAAATTAGAGTAACTGAGGGTCCAATTGCCTATTTTAATAAGATTACAGTTGTTGGAAATGACAAAACAAACGACGAAGTAATTTACCGTGAATTACGCACAAAACCAGGCGAAAAATACAGTAAAGATGACTTAGTACGAACCATTCGTGAAATTGGACAATTAGGATTTTTTGATCCAGAAGCTATTGATCCAAAATTTAAAAATGTAGATTCTTCTGCAGGAACAGTTGACATTGAATACAACTTAGTTGAAAAAGGATCCAGTCAAATTGAACTTCAAGGTGGTTATGGCGGAGGTGGTTTCATTGGAACATTAGGATTGTCATTCAACAATTTCTCAATGAGAAATATTTTCAACAAAAACGCTTACAAACCTTTACCAATGGGTGACGGACAAAAAGTATCTTTAAGATTACAAGGGAGTACTTATTTTCAAACTTATAGTTTGTCGTTTTCAGAGCCTTGGTTTGGAGGAAAAAAACCGGTACAATTTAGCACTTCGCTGTCTTATAGCAAACAATTTTTGAATAATTACAGTACGGGATCGGTTGATAAAAGCAAGAGTTTTAACATTCTTTCGGCATCTATAGGATTGGCAAAAAGATTGACAGTGCCAGATGATTCATTTATTCTTTCCAATGCAATTAGCTTTCAATATTATGACTTGAACAATTACAATACTGGATTGTTTACTTTTGGAAACGGATCATCGCGTAACTTAGCTTACACCGTTGGATTAAGTAGAAATAACAAGGGTGTAAACCCAATTTTCCCAACTTATGGATCGGAATTTAGTGTTTCGGCTAAATTCACGCCCCCATATTCATTATTTAACAAGGTTGATTATGCAAATTTAGGAAATGAGGAAGCGTATAAACTAACAAATACAGGAGAAGGGTATTTTGACGCCAATGACAATTGGGTTGGAACTGGACAATTTGTTCAAACAGAGATAATCAATGGATTAAGCGTATTAGTTTTGTCAGATGCTGCAAATGCTGATGCTGATCAATCAAAAGTAGATCAGAAAAAATTTAATTGGTTAGAATATTATAAAATAAAATTCAAAGCGGATTGGTTTACAAAAATTTATGGTAAATTAGTTCTTCGTTCTTTAGGTGAATTTGGGTTCCTAGGTTCGTATAATAAAGATAGAGGATTAGTGCCTTTTGAAAGATTTTTTGTAGGCGGAGATGGATTGGCTAATTTTGCATTAGATGGACGTGAAGTAATTGGTTTAAGAGGTTACCCTAATCAATCGCTAACACCAACAGATAGTAAAGGAGCTCAAAATGGGGCAACAGTTTATAATAAATTTTCATTGGAATTAAGATACCCATTGACATTGAAATCGGCAGCATCAATTTATGCCCTTACATTTCTTGAAGGTGGAGCAGCTTATGATTCGTTTAAAAACTATAATCCATTTGTATTGCAACGTTCGGCTGGATTTGGTTTGAGAGTATTTATGCCCGCATTTGGATTATTAGGAATTGATTTTGGTTACGGATTTGATGCCCTGCCAATTCAAGGATTAACAAAACCAAATGGTTGGGAAACGCATTTTATTATTGGGCAACAATTTTAATTGAGTTATTAATTTTCTAATAAATAAGTTATGAGAAAACAAATTTTATTAATTTTGACGATTCTAATTTCTTCTTTTTCTTTTGGTCAAGCAAAAGGAGTTAAAATTGGATACATTGATATGGAGTATATTTTACAAAATGTTCCTAACTATGCCGATGCAAAAGGACAATTAGAACAAAAGGCTCAAAAATGGAAGCAAGAAATTGAAACCAAAAAAAATGATATTACAAAACTTAAAGACGCTTTAAAAACGGAGCAAGTTTTGTTGACAAAAGAACTTATTGACGAGAAACAAGAAGAAATTTCATTTCAAGAAAACGAATTATTAGAATACAATCAGAAAAGATTTGGACCTACTGGAGATTTGATTATTCAAAAATCAGTATTAACAAAGCCAATTCAAGATCAAATATTTACAATAGTACAAGATATTTCTGAAGCTAAAAAATATGATTTTATTTTTGACAAATCATCAGATATGACAATGCTTTTCGCATCTAAAAGATTTGATATTAGTGATCAAGTTTTAAGGGTTTTAAACAGAGCCGAAAAACGAGAGCAAATGACCAAAAAACAAATCAAATTAGAAGAAGAAAAAGACGCCACAGAAGATTTTATTAAGGAAAATCCAGGAATGGTTGAAAGACAAAAAATTCTTGATGACAAAAAATTAGCAAGAGAACAATTAGCAAAAGATAAAAAAGCTGCAGCTGAGGAAAAGAAAAAAACTACTGAGGAAAATAGAAAAAAAGCAATAGCAGAAAAAGAAGCTAAGAAAAATGGCACGATTACTGCAAAGGATTCTTCAAGCACAAAGGCAATTCCTAAAGTTGATAACAACACTGCAAAAGAAGCCGCAGCAGTTCTTAGAACAAAAATTTTAGAAGATAGAAAAAAAGCAGTTGAAGATAGAAAAAAGAAAATTTTAGAAGATAGAGAGGCTGCAAAAAAAGCTAAAGAAGAAAAGTTAAAAGAAAATAAAACAAAGTAAAACCAATAATTAATAATTAATACTAAAAATGATGAAACAATTAAAATGCTTATTAATAGCTACAATCTTTTTCTTAGGAGCAAACCAAGTTTCTGCACAAACAAAAACTGCACATGTAGATGTAAGTGAATTAATGACAAAAATGCCTGCAATTTTAGAGGCTCAAAAACAATTAGAAAAATTGAGCGTTGAATACCAAGCTGTTTATAAAACAATGGGTGAAGAATACCAAGCAAAATTAAAAAAATACGAAGGTGAAGTAGCTACTGTATCTGAAAAAATGAATATCGAACGTCAAAAAGAAGTTCAAGATATGGAAAAAAGAATTCAAGAATACGGTCAAACTGCACAGAAAGAATTACAAACTAAAGAATCTGATTTAATGAAACCTATTCAGGAAAAAATTAAAGCTGCAATTCAAAAAGTTGGTAAAGCTAAAGGATTTCAATATGTGTTGAATTCAGAAAGTCTTTTATTAGCAGATGGTCCAAATTTAACTGTTGACGTAAAAAAAGAATTAGGTTTTTAATCTAAAACTTCAAATAAATATTTAAAACTGCTCAAAATTTGAGCAGTTTTTTTTTACATTTGTTTCTATGAATAACAATTATCCTATCGGCTTGTTTGATTCAGGTATTGGTGGCACTTCCATTTGGAAAGCTATTCACGAGTTAATGCCTAATGAAAATACTATTTATCTTGCAGATAGTAAAAATGCACCTTACGGCAAAAAGTCAAAAGAGGAAATTATTGCATTAAGTAAAAAAAACACCGAATTATTATTAGAACTCAATTGCAAAATAATCGTAGTGGCTTGTAATACGGCAACTACAAATGCAATTAAAGAACTTAGAGCAACGTATGACATTCCTTTTATAGGAATTGAACCTGCAATAAAACCAGCTGCTCACAACTCAAAAACACAAACAATAGGGATTTTAGCTACCAAAGGAACTTTGAGTAGTGAATTGTTTAATAAAACAGTGGAATTATATCAAGACACTACTATTGTTGAACAAATTGGGCACGGACTTGTTGAATTAATAGAAAGTGGTGCAATTGATTCCTCCGAAATGGACAAATTATTGCATTCGTATATTACTCCAATGATTGAAAAAAATATCGATTACTTAGTTTTAGGATGCAGTCATTACCCCTATTTAATTCCTAAAATTAAAAAAATACTTCCAAATCATATTCAAATTATTGACTCTGGAGAAGCTGTTGCAAAGCAAACACTAGCGGTATTAAAAGATAAAATTGGGATTTCTAAAATCCAAAAAAGCAATGCTCTATTTTATACAAATGGCAATCCAAAAGTCCTTTCCGAGATTTTAGAAAATAAATATACTGTAATTGAACGGCAATTTTAGAAGAGAAGAAATTCTAATTAAAACGAAAAAATAATTGATTTCTATATGAAATTGAAAAATGAATTCTGGTTATACATTCTTATAAAATGGTATTATCATAACTTCGACAAGGTTTGACACTTATTCCAATAAATTTTTACTTACCCGACTACTCGCAATCAACGAAGCTATAAAACCTAATGAAATTATAGTTGTCAATACAATTAGCACATTTTTGAATAAGAACGCCACAGGATATGCTAGAGAAGGCGTAATCATAATTACTTCAAATTGCTGCTGAATTAAAACCATAATAATTCCTAAAACAAGTCCCAAAACGCCTCCCAAAACACTTAACAAAGTTCCTTGTAGCAAGAATATTTTTCTTAAATCTTTTACTTCTGTTCCCAGATTGTAAAGCGTTTTAAGATTTCCTCGTTTGTCTAAAATCATCATGATAATAGCACCTGCAAGCGTGAATAATGTCAGAATTATAACGAGCGTAAATAATAAATAAATAGCGGTATTTTCAGTGTTCAACATTTTATACAATGCATCATTTAATTGTGCCCTATTCTTAATGGTGATTTTGTTATTAAAAATAGTTTGTAGTTGTTCCTTTATTCGATTTTCGTTAGCATTAGGCTTCAGTTTTAGTTCTAAAGTAGTAATTTGATTGGGCTGAAAACCGAGTAATTCACGTGCCAATTCAATATCTGAAAATACATATTTAGAATCCAAATCTTCGCTAACGGCATAAATACCAACCGGAATTAATCCGATTTTAGTGAAGGCATCATCAGGATTTTCTATGTTTCCCTTTCCTGGTTTTGGAGCAAATACTTCAAAAGCATTATTAAAATCAAATATTCCTAACGATAATTTTTGCGAAATTCCGTAACCTACGACAACTTGCGATGTTTTTGGGCTTAGCCATTGTCCGTTAAAAAGACTTTTTTTAATATTGCTAACCTTTAAAAAAGAAGCGTCAACACCTTTCAAATAGGTAAATTGTTCTTTCCCATCAAACATAAAAAGCACTCGTTCCTCAATTATTTTACTAAAAGAGGCAACGCCATCAATAGACTTGATTTCTTTTTCTTGTTGCGGTGAAATAGTATAGGATTTTCCTAAAGTACTACTAATTTTTAAGTCGGGATCAAAGTCATTGCTGAACGACAAACTAAAATTTACTAAGCCACTAAAAATGGATAAAACCACAAACAAAACCATCGAACTAAGTATAATTCCAAGTGAAGCAATGCCATTAATAATGTTAATTGCATTGTTTTTATTGGCACTTTTCAGGTAGCGTTTGGCTATGTAAAAAGGGAAATTCAAATTATGTTGTTCTTCGTTTTTCTAAAAGATCACGATTTTGAATTGGATTTTCTTTTGATGCCAATGCGTTGTCAATCTTCTCAATATAATCCAAAGAATCGTCGATAAAGAAAGTCAAATTTGGCACTTTTCGCAATTGAAGTTTTACCCTTTGCGATAAATCGTGTTTGATTAATTTGGTATTTGATCGAATTGCGACCAATGTTTCTGATGCTTTTTCTTGAGGAAAAATACTTAGATGCACCGTTGCAACTGATAAATCTGTAGTTACAATTACTTTGGAAACGGAAATAATTAAATTAGAAATTCCATTTTTTCGTATTTCACCTTGCAAAATATCCACCAAGTCTTTTTGAATTACACCACCTATTTTTTTCTGTCTATTTGTTTCCATACTGCAAAAATACAATTTTTTTGAGTTCTAGCGTTTCAAAGTCGCAATGCGATAAAGTTTTTTATCTTTGTTTGGTAATAAAAGCACTAATTTTACTATTTATTTTTGAATAAATAAAAAATCGATTAACCGAATCAACTATAAAATGAGAAAAATAGAACATATTGGAATTGCTGTCAAAAGTCTTGAAGTTTCAAATTTAGTGTTTGAGAAACTTTTTGGCGCACCAGCCTACAAATCTGAAGAAGTTGCAAGCGAAG
>CANINJ010000040.1 GCA_947468985.1 Bacteroidota bacterium | reverse complement strand
CACAAAAAGAATATAATAAAGCATATGATTCTTTTGAAAGTGCTACAAAAATAGATTCAAAAAACAGATGGTTTTGGGTTGGAATGTACGATGTTTGTTATGAAACCAAAGATTTTGAAAAAGCAATTCTAATTGTTATTAAACTGGTAGAATTCAAAAAAGAATACAAAGAAGAATTGGTGTCACTATATATGAATACGCAACAATTTGACAAAGCATTGGATTTGATAAATGAGTTGAACGATGCCGTTGGAAAATTGGAATTACGAGAAAATTATAAAGCTCAAATTCTTCAAGATCCAAAATACCAGAGTTCGGAACGCAATAATTTATTGGAACAAATCAAGAAAAACTCAAAGGAAGAATCGAATTATGTTTCCTTGATTTTTTTATACAATGAAAATAACCAAGAAGATAAAGCGCAGGAAATTGCTAAGAAATTAGAAATTGCAATTCCAAATTCTGATTGGGCACAAGTGAGTTTGTTTAAATTATATTTAAATAATAATGAAGGAGAAAATGTGGTAAAAGCAATGAATTTTGTCTTGGCAAGTCCAAAAATTGATAGCAAAATCAAGCATAGAATGCTGAATGAATTCATACTATTTATAAGTGATAAGCCACAATTTGATGGAGATTTAGAAAAAGCAGTTTCTTATTTTAATAACGATAAAGATGTTCAGGTTGCAAAAGAATTAGGAAAATTCTATCATAATAAAAAAAACTGGAACAAAGCCATCCGATTCTATGAAATGCAAACCAATAAAAATCCTGATGATTTAGAAACGGCATTACTTTTGTTAGAATGTTATACTGAAAAAGGTCAATTTGACGTTATAGAAAAGAAAACGGACGCCTTGTTGCAAATTTATCCAACACAACCGCAGTTTTATTATTACTCAGGATTGGCATTAAATCAAAAAGGAGCGTTCAAAAAAGCAAAAGAAATGCTTGAAACGGGATTGGATTTTATAATTGAAAATACAGAATTGGAAATAAATTTCGACATACAATTAGGCGAATCCTACAATGGATTAGGTGATTTAAAGAAGAAAGAATTTTATTTCTCTAAAGCTGAAAATGCGTTAAAACAAAAAAAATAATGAAAAAATATATTGGCTTAGCTTCAATTTTCATTCTATTTTCTTGCACTGCCAAAAAGGTTTTGGTTGCAGAAACTAATTTAAATAACGAGCTAACATCTGAAAAAATAATAGAAAAGCATTACAATGATAAAATGAGTTTTTCTACTTTATATATCAAATCGAGTGCGAGTTATAAAGACGAGAAACAATCGCAAAATGTAACGGCAGAAATTAAAGTTAAGAAAGATGAAAAAATATTAATTAGCATCCGTTTTCTTGGAATTACAATGGCGAAAGCGTTAATCACGCCTAACAAAGTTCAGTATTATGAGAAAATAAATGGTAGTTATTTTGAAGGAAATTATGCCGCTTTAAGTCAATGGTTGGGCACCGATTTAGATTTTCAAAAAGTTCAAAATATGTTAATAGGAGAATCATTTGATGATTTGAAAATTGGGAAATACGATGCCATATTAGAAGATAAATTATATAAATTATCCGCCAGTTCAAACACGGGAATTAACAAGACATTCTACTTGGGAAGTGATACTTTTCTGGTTAAAAAACAAGAAATTTCACAAATAGCACAAGGTCGCAAGTTGCAAGTGAGTTATCCGGACCGCAAAGAAGCTTCGGAAGCTTTCTTGCCATTACGCATCGCCATTGAAGCCATTCAAAACTCTGGAAAAACAAATATTAATATCAATTATAATTCCGTTTCTTTTAATGAAGACCTTTCTTTTCCATATTCTGTTCCAGAATCGTACGAACGAGTTTTTATTAATTAGATTTGCATAAATATAGCTCCAATATGTCAAAATTTATCTTTAGTTTATTAATTATCTGTATGACTTCCTCCATTTGGGGTCAGGAAGATCAGCAGCAAAAATTGGAAGAACGTAAGGCTCAAATCCAAAGAGAAATTCGTGAAAACGAAGAATTGCTGCAAGCAACCAAGAAAAAGGAAAAATCAGTAACCAACATAATTATAATTCAGGCAAGTAAAATAAAACTTAAAGAAAAATTAATTAATACTACCGAAAAGCAAACCAAATTGCTTAGTAATGATATGTATATTAATCAGTTACAAATAAACAGACTCAAAAGAGAATTGGAGATTCTTAAAGAAGATTATGCTGCAATGATTGTAAAATCCTATAAAAGTCGTTCAGAGCAAAGTCGTGCGATGTTTCTATTGTCGTCAGAAAATTTCTTGCAAGCTTATAAAAGAGCACAGTATATGAAGCAATATGCAAGCTATAGAAAAACACAAGGAGTTGAAATAAAAGGTAAATCGGAGGAACTTACGGTTTTTAATGGGAAATTAGTTGTTCAAAAAACAGCGAAACAGAAATTGATTGAAGAAAATGAAAAAGAACGTTTGACACTTCAAAAAGAGAAACAAGAGCAAGAAATTTTAGTAAATTCTATTAAAAAAGATAAGAAAAAAATTATTGCTGAAATCAAGAAAAAGCAACAAGAAACAAGAGCAATCGATCAAAAAATAGAACGATTAATTCGGGAAGCAATTGCGGAAGCCAACAGAAAAGCTGCCGAAGCCAATAGAAGAGCAGCAGATGCAAATAGAAAAGCATCGCCTAGCAACACCAAAATCCCAACTAAGGAAGCTGTAGTAGCTGAAACAAAAGCAATAGAATCATCATCAAAAATTGTTTTAACTGCCGAAGGGAAAATCATTGCTGATAATTTTAGAGCGAATAAAGGAAGATTACCATGGCCAGTTGAAAAAGGTTTTGTGTCTTTAGGATATGGCGACCAACCTCACCCTGTTCATAAAATGTTGATTGTTCACAATAGTGGGGTAGAAATCACGACCGATCAAGGCGCTACGGCCAGAGCCGTTTTTGGTGGAGAAGTCACAAGTATTATGGTTTTTTCTCCTGTAAATAAAGCCGTAATGATTCAACACGGGGATTTTTTCACGGTGTATCAAAATTTGAGTTCCGTTTCTGTGAGCAAAGGAGATAAAGTTTCTATAAAACAATCCATTGGAAGAGTTAGAACCAATGGCGACACGGGGAAAACAATAATAAAATTCACCATTTCTCAGAATACAACATATTCTAACCCGAATGGTTGGTTGTATAATATGTAAAATTAGTAGTTAAATTAAGTATTATTTTTTTATTTAATTTGGAAAAACTGTTTTACTGACGATAATATATTTTTGATTTTATCATATTTTTAAATACATTTATGTAATATACATCTATTTTTAAAAGTTGTTGTGGAATTATTGAAATTGCAGTATATTCTAAATGCAATTCAATCTATAAATTCAAACCATACATTACCACAACATTTTTGGCATTCAAATTCCATCGTTAATTTAAAATGCATCACGATAAAGCAATAAGCCCTCATTTTGCGTATGTTATTTGATTAAATTCTATAAAGCCACGTCACCCGTGAGAATTTAACAATAATGTATAGTTTTTATATAATTGCAATAAATAAACCTCGTAGTCTAGTTACTTATATTTGGGGTTATATTTATTACCATTATGAAAAAAATTGCTACCTACCTTTTTTTGATTTTATCAGTGATTTCGTATTCTGAAAATACTTTTAATAAAAACACAAACCTTCCTCCAGCATTAGTTTTAAGTTACTCTTCAACTAATCCAACTTGTCCGGGTTTAAATAATGGAGCAATATACGGGTCTGTTACTGGTGGAAGTTTGCCCTATTCCAACTTTTCATTATCAAATGGTACAACGATTCTTACAAGTGCTAATGGAACTTTTGCAAATTTAGCTCCAGGAACCTACATCTTATCCGTTTCTGATGCATTTTCAACTGCTTCAAGTTCTAATATTATTATTATTGCTCCGAGTGATTTAACAATTAGTTTGCCAACAACTGTTTGTTCTGGAACGCTAACCACATTGTCCATTAGCGGAAGTTCTACTAGTTATTTGTGGACTGCAAATCCGCCTGATTCTTCATTAAATAATTTAAATAATTCAAGTGCATCTCCAACTGTTAGCCCTTTAACAACAACTACTTATACGGTTACTTCTATAAGTAATTCGCCTTCACCAAATATGGTTTCGAATGGTAATTTTTCACTAGGAAATACAGGTTTCACTTCGGATTATCAATACATTTCAAATGCGGGAACTTCGGGAGTTCAACGTGCGTATGGCGTGGTTACTACCGCTGCTTCATGGTTTCAATTTTTCCCGAGTTGTAATATAGAACATACAACAGGAACTGGTAAAATGATGGTCATTGACGGCTCTACAATAAATGCTGGAACTGATAAAGTTTGGGGACAATCGATTACAGTTCAACCCAATACAACCTATACTTTTTCCTATTGGGTACAAACTGTCGCTTTGCCAAATCAAGCCAATATTGAAGTAAAAATAAATGGAGTTATTATTGGAACTGATTTAGCCCCTTCAGCCGAGTGCAGTTGGTCTTTGCGAACTTATAGTTGGTTTTCAGGAACAGCAACTTCGGCGCAAATTGCCCTTTATGATAAAGAGGTTTCTTCTGGAGGAAATGATTTTTCGTTGGATGACATTTCATTTACAACTAATGTAGTTTGTAATTTATCGAAAACGGTTTTGATAACTGTTACCCCAAGAACTATTCCAACATTTAATTCTGTAAATCCAGTATGTGCGGGAGTTTCTTTATCAGCTTTGCCAACAAATTCTAACAATTCAATTACAGGTACTTGGTCGCCAATACTAAATAATTCAGCAACAACAACTTATACATTTGCACCAGCAGCAGGACAATGTGCTTCAAATGGTTCGCTAACGATTACAGTAAATCCAATTGTTACTCCATCATTTACAGCAGTAAACCCAATATGTTCAGGATCAAATTTATCTGCTTTGCCAACAACTTCAAATAATTTAATTACTGGAACTTGGTCGCCGATACTAAATAATTTAACAACAACAACCTATACATTTGCTCCAGCAACTGGAGAATGTGCTTCAAATGGTTTGATGAGTATTACCGTAAATCCAAATGTCACACCAACATTTACGGCAGTAAATCCAATATGTTCGGGAGCAACTTTATCGGCTTTGCCAACAATTTCAAATAATTTTATTTCTGGAAATTGGTCGCCAGCTTTGGATAATTCAACAACTACAAATTATACTTTTATTCCAAATTTAGGGCAATGTTCTTCAAATGCAACGCTAACAATAAACGTAACGCCTTTCCCACAATTTTCAATTACACAAGGATGTGACGGAACTGATTTTGTTTTAATCGCAACTGGAATTGGAACTTCAAATGCAAATTACACTTGGTTTGACAATTTACATCAAAACATTGGAGCTACTTCCTCATTAATAATTACCAATTCAGGAAATTACAGTTTAGAATTATCAAATAATGGATGTAGCGAAGAAAAACCAATTACAGTTTCTAATATTTTATGTTCTGTTCCAAAAGGCATTTCTCCTAATGGAGATGGGGATAACGACACTTTTGATTTGAGTAATTTGAATGTTCAAAAACTTCAAATTTTTAACAGATACGGAAGTGAAGTGTATTCAAAAAGTAATTATTCAAACGAATGGAATGGAAATTCTAACTCTGGAGAAAATTTACCAGATGGAACCTATTATTATATCATTCAGTTTGCAAACGGAAGAAATAAATCGGGTTGGATTTACCGCAACCAATAAATTGCATTATTCACGATACAATGAAAAAAAACATACAGCTCTTTGTCTGGTCGATTTTTAGTTCCTTATTCTTTTCATTTTCAGTTTGTGCCCAACTCACAAACGGAAATTTAGAAACGGCAGGGAGTGGGACTGGTTTTCTAGTTAATCAATATACCCAGATTAATCCATTAACAGGAGTTAGTTCGCCTGGAACTTATGGTTATACAAATAATCCGAATACTATGGATTCTTCCTTTATTTCTGGTGGAGACCATACAGTTGTTGGGGATAAAATGCTAGTTTATAATGGGGCAACAGTTGCAAATAAGTTTATTTGGACAACAAGTAGTACGGGCGGAGCTATTGGTGGATTTACTGTTGGTTCAACATATACTTTCAGTTATTGGATAAAATCAGTCTCGCCTGATGTTACTGATAGTGCTACTCGAGCCAATATAGCAGTGTTTTTTAATGCTGGATCGGCATCTAATTTTAATCCTGCAACACTAAATTCTGTTGCGCCACTTCCAAGTGAAGGCTGGAAGCAAGTACAATATTCATTTACGGCTAATTCTCCTACACAATTAATTCGTTTGTGGAATTTAAACACAAGTGCTTTGGGAAATGATTTTGCTTTGGATGATTTTTCAATTACACTAGGTGGACTTCCATTAACATTAAGTCATACATTCGTAAATCCAACATGTCCAAGCACTTCAGATGGTTCAATTGTGGCAACTGCTGCTGGAGGAAATTTACCATATGCAAATTATTCATTAACAAATGGCACATTAACAATTTCAAATTCTATTGGAATTTTTAATGGTTTGGCTGCAGGCAATTACACTCTTACGGTTTTGGACGCTTCAAATGCTTCAACCTTACCAATAGTAATTAATTTAGCACCGCCAAACGATATTTCAATTAGTGCCACAAGACCAGCAATTTGCGAAGGCGAATCAACCACTTTATCTGTTAGCGGAAGTACTTCGAGTTATTTTTGGACAGCAAATCCGCCTGACCCAACTTTAACAGTAGCAAATAACACAAGTGCCAACCCGATTGTGAGTCCAACTGTAGATACTACCTATACTGTTACTTCTGGAGCACCTGCGAACCCAACAAATTTAATTGTTAATGGAGATTTCTCTTTAGGGGATTTTTGGTTTTACACTGATTATGCATTATATAATATTGGAAGTGTACCTCCATCAGGTGTTCAAGGGGCTTATGGAATTGTAAACAACCCTCATGATTGGTTTTCCCCGTTTTCGGATTGCAGAGATCATACTTCAGGAAGTGGAAATATGTTAGTTGCTGATGGTTCAATAACTGGAACAGATAAAATTTGGTACACTCCAATTGCAATTCCAGTATTGCCTGGAAAAAATTATACATTCAGTTACTTTTTAGCAGCTGTAGTTTCAGGTGGACCTGCGAAATTAGAGGTTTTAATTAATGGTGTTTCTATTAATCCAATAGCCACCGCTGGTACAATAAGTACCACACCTGGGTTACCGTGTTTTTGGGCAGAACATTCTTATATCTGGAATTCTGGAACCAATACCACTGCAACAATTAGTATTATTGATAGAGAAACTGTTGGAAATAATGACTTCGCAATTGACGATCTTTATTTCAGAGAAACGCCAACGTGCCTATATCAAAAATCGGTAGCCATTACCGTAAATTCAAATCCAGCGCCAACATTTGGAACAATTACACAACCAACATGCACAACAGCTACAGGAAGTGTTTTATTAACAGGCTTGCCTTCAGGTAATTGGACAATTAATCCAGGTGGAATTACTGGTAATACAACTTCATTATTAATTTCAGGATTATCTTCAGGGCCACATACATTTACCGTTACCAATGCAAATGGGTGTGTTTCTCCAGCTTCCGCAAATGTGGGAATTAATGCGGCATTAACCGTTCCAAGTCCACCAACCATTAGAACAATTACGCAGCCTACTTGTGCAACTGCAACAGGAAGTGTTATTCTTAACGATTTACCAATAGGAAATTGGACAATAAATCCAGGAGCAATTATTGGTAATACATCATCAACAACAATTTCAGGATTAACCCCAGCAAATTATACTTATACCGTTACCAACTCAGATGGTTGTTCTTCTTCGGCCTCAGCCAATGTTGGAATTAACGCCCAACCATTAACGCCGAGTGCGCCATTGACAGCCACAATTCAACCAACCTGTTTGGCATTGGGAACGATTGTTGTTTCAGCGCCATTAAACCCAAATTATGAATACAGTATTGGAGGAACCTATCAAGCAACTTTATCATTTTCAAATTTAGCTCCAAATACATACTCAATAACTGTAAAAGATATTCTAAACGGATGTGTTTCTTTGCCAACTTCGGTAGTGATTAATCCTATTCCAACAGTTGCAACACCAACAACCGCTTCAATTGTTCAGTCAAGTTGTGTAATTAATGGAGCAATTGACATCGCAACACCATTAGGAATAAATATTGAATACAGTAATGGCGGTGCTTATCAATCGAGCACTACATTTTCAAATTTAGCTCCAAATACCTATTTAATTACTGCACAAAACACTTCTAATGGTTGTATTTCTGCACCATTAACGGTTGTAATAAATCCTATTCCATTTGCAACAATACCAACATTCGCAACAATTACACCTGTTTGTTTCGGAAATACAATAAGTTTACCTAATCCTTCTACGAATGGTATTTCTGGAACTTGGTCACCAGCATTTGACCCAACGACAACGACAACTTATACATTTACACCAAATCCAGGGCAATGTTCTAATTCAGCAACAATTCCAGTAGCTATAATTCCAATTCCAGTTGTAACAGCATCTCCAACTACCGAAACTATTTGTTCATTGCAATCCACAGGAATTTCAGTATCGAGTTCAATTTCAGGGACAACATTTAGTTGGATGACTACTTCAACAGCTGTTTCAGGAGCAAATCCAGATTCTGGAAATGTAATTTCACAAATTTTAACTGCAACAGGAACATTAGTCGGAAATGCAGTTTATACGATTATACCAACATATAATGGTTGTTCAGGAACTCCGCTTCAAGTCACTGTTTTTGTAACTCCAAAACCTATTATTACAGCAACCCCAAACGCCCTTTCTATTTGTTCTGGAAGTACTGCAACTGTAGCATTTTCAAGTTCAATGCCTAATACTATTATCAGTTGGAATTTGGTTCAAACTAATGTAATTGGTGGTATTGCAGGAACAGGAACTTCAATTTCCCAAAATTTGAGCACAATAAGCAATGCTTCTGGAGAAGTGGTTTATGCAATAATACCAAGTGTAAATGGTTGCTCTGCAAACACAACTTTGGTTTCAATTACCGTAAATCCAATTCCTGTTGCAACAATAAACCCAGCTTCTGGACAAACGATTTGTTCGGGAGAAACCACATCTATAGCTTTGTCAAGCTCGGTAATTAACACTTCTTTCAGCTGGAATGTTATTCAGTCAAACCTAATTGGAACTTTATCTGATAATGGAGCAACAATAGCTCAAACACTTTCTACCGTGCTTCAATCAATAGGAACAGCAAATTATTTAATTACACCGATTGCTCAAGGATGTATAGGAACTTCAGTTTCTGTAATAGTAAATGTAAACCCAACACCCGAATTTTTTGGAACGCCAACACAATTGCCAATTTGTTCTGGAGATAGTACTTCTATTGTTTTAACACCAAATCTTTTCGGTACTACTTTTTCTTGGACAGTGGCTCAAAATGGAGTTTCAGGCGCGTCAAATGGAATTGGAAATACAATATATCAAATATTAGAAACTACAGGAACTACAGTTGGAACCGCTATTTATATAGTAAAGCCTTCGCTAAATAGTTGTTTTGGATCCCCAATTACTATTTCGGCTACTGTAAATCCATTGCCAAAACTAGAAATAAATGACGGTATAATTTGTGCCGATGCTTCAGGAATTCCTTTGAGAACTTTCACATTAAACAGTGGTTTAAATACTGTTGATTATACTTTTCAATGGTATCTTAATGGAATACTTCAAAGTGGAACGGCGAGTACTTTTGAGGCATTAGAATCTGGTAATTATTCGGTGATTGCAACAAATATTTTAACGGGTTGTATCTCCGCTGAGGTTTTTGCGACAGTTACCACCTCGATTCCAGCAACAAGTATTTCGGCAGTTGGAACAGTAGCTTTCGATGAAAATTCAACAATAATTATTACTGTATTGACACCAAATCCGAACTATGAATATGCATTGGATTATGGTGCGTTGCAATCTTCAAATGTTATCACAAATGTCAATCCAGGAAATCATATTGTGATGGTAACCGATAGTTACGGTTGTTCAAATTTAAGCACTACAATTTCAATAATTGGTTATCCAACGTATTTCACTCCGAATGGTGACGGAATTAATGATTTTTGGAATATTATTGGTTTAGAAAATCAACCTTCAGCCAAGATTTACATTTTTGATCGTTATGGGAAGTTGATAAAACAAATAAGTTCGAAAAGTTCGGGTTGGGACGGAACCTATAATGGCGCACTTCTAACGGCTTCAGATTATTGGTTTACCATTGAATATATCGAGCCTTCAACAACAGATTTAAAAGTCTTCAAATCCCACTTTTCATTAAAAAGATAATTTTAAGAAAGTTAAAGAAAGTCATTTTATGTATTCAAATGGTTGAACAATGTTAGTTTTATGAATTCAACACCTAAAATTATTGGTCTGTAAACAATTTGTATTGATTTAAAAAAAGTAAATTTCAAATATACTTCTCATTTTGAGTTCCTTATAAAGTATTTTTTTAATTATTATTTGCCAGTAATTAGTAAACGTTATATATTTGAATTCTATAAAAATGAAAAAAAATGAAAAAACTTTTACTTTTAAGCATAATTACTGCGTTTTTTGGGACTTTCATTGTCTCGGCACAACAACAAACTTGTGGGAGTACTTTTACAGATCAAGGCGGAATTAGTGCAAATTATGCAAATAATTCAAATTCCACTTCAACTTTTTGTCCTACAAACCCTGGAGAAGTTGTAACTGTAGATTTTACTTCATTTGCAACAGAACAAAATTGGGATTTTCTAAAAATTTATGACGGAAATACAGTTTCTTCTACATTAATTGGAAGTTTTTCAGGAACTATAAACCCAGGTTCATTAACAGCATCTTCATCTTCAGGATGTTTAACATTTGTTTTTACTTCTGATAGTGTTGGGACTGCAGCTGGTTGGGTAGCAACTATTAGTTGTGGACTACCTCCAACTTGTTTGAAACCATTATCGGTTTCTGTAACTAATGCAACTTCTCAAGGAGCTAGTGTTGCATGGACTGAGGCTGGAAATGCAACCCAGTGGGAAATAATTCAGGTTCCAGCAGGAACTGTTCCAAATGCAAACTCAGTTGGAATTATTACAAATACAAATCCTTATCAAGCTACATCACTAACGCCAGGAATAGTTAATAATTTTTATGTTAGAGCAATTTGTTCTCCAACTGATTATAGTGCTTGGTCTAATGT
>CANINJ010000039.1 GCA_947468985.1 Bacteroidota bacterium | reverse complement strand
ATAAAAGCCCATTGAATCGCCTCGTATTTTCCTGGCCAATCTTTACCATTATGAGGAAAACAAAGTAAAATTCCTTGTTGGTTTTCCCATTCTGCTGGAAATCTTCTTGAATTTATCATTATTCGATTGCTCTTTTTGTAATATCTCCAAAAGCATCAATTCTTCTGTCTCGTAGAAATGGCCAATTCTGACGAACGTTTTCTTGTAAATCCAAATCCACTTCTGCAATCAGAATTTCTTCTTTATCGTGTGAGGCTTGCGCCAATATTTCACCCTGTGGTCCTGCAATAAACGAAGAGCCCCAAAATTGAATTCCCGAAGTATTTGGTAAATATTGTTCTAATCCAATTCTATTAGCAGCAGCAACGTAAACGCCATTTGCAACAGCATGCCCCTTCATAACATTCATCCAAGCACCATGCTGATTTTCGCCATATTGCTCTTTTTCCAACGGATGCCAACCAATGGCTGTTGGATAAAACAACACTTCAGCCCCTTGCAAAGCGGTTAATCTAGCTGCTTCAGGAAACCATTGATCCCAACAAATTAGCGTTCCAATCTTTCCTTTATTCGTTGGAAAAGCTTTGAAACCTAAGTCACCTGGGGTAAAATAGAATTTTTCATAAAAATGAGGATCATCTGGTATGTGCATTTTGCGGTACAATCCAGCTTCCGAACCATCAGTATCAATAATATAAGCACTATTATGGTAAATTCCAGCCATTCTTTTCTCGAAAAATGGAACAATAATTACCACACCCAATTCCTTTGCTAAAGTACTAAAAGCTACAAAAGAAGTGCTGTAAAGTGGCTCTGCCAAAGCAAAATTATCAACATCTTCACTTTGACAAAAGTAATGGCTGTTGTACAATTCAGGCAACGAAATAACCTCGGCACCCATTTTTGCTGCATCTCGAACCCAAGACAAACATTTTTTAAGGTTGTTCTCCGCAACATCATTCAGATTCAATTGAATAACCGCTATTTTATATTTATTCTCTGGCATCGCTAAATATTTAGAGTACAAAAATAGTTATTTTTATAAATAGTACGCCCAAAGAGATTTATAAATTAATTATTCTGTTAATTCAATTTTGTATCAAGGGATATTCTTCCAAAAAACAGCTTGACTATTTTAACAACTTCTAATGAAAGCATTAACCATTTTGTGAACAATATAGTTCTAAATTTACATAATTAGAATTCCGTTTAATATTTAATTAATTGAAAAACAATGTGTTATAATTAATTATAGTAACTAATTAGAATTCAAGTGTTCCTGCTGTAATTGATTTAACTATTGAAAGTTAGTAACTAAAAATTAGAAATTATGAAAACAGTAATGGTAATGTTATTTTTAAGTTTAACAACTTCTTTTTATGCCCAAGTTAAGAAGGGGGAAGTTGAAGATCAAAGTATGAAGCCTGAGGAACTTCCCGAAATTGTTATTAAAGCTGCGGGGAAAGATTTTTCAATTTACATACCTGATAGAAATCCAGATGAAAATGTTAGGTACCTTCAGGATAAATTCATTGCGTATGATCTTGGTAAAGATTATGAAGGATATGAGTCGTATTTAGTAACTATGGAAACCGAAAAAGGCTCATTGGCAGCTACGTACAACGAAAATGGAAAGCTTACCAGTGTTGTTGAAAATTACGATAATGTGAAACTTCCTAGCGCTGTAATTTTTTCAATTTATAAAAAATATCCTGGTTGGCGTATTGTAAATGATCAGTTTTTATATACGCAGGAAGATGGGGATATTATTAAAAAACAATACAACCTCAAAGTCAAAAAAAACAAGAAAACTAAAAGATTAGTGGTGCATCCAAATGGTGAAATCATCAAGGGATTTGATTAATTTAATAGATTTTCAGACATTAAAGTTTCTGAATTTTAAAAAGCTTGGAAATATATTCCAAGCTTTTTTTATTTATTTTTTGACGACAATTTAAATCTATAATGGTTATAATCAATCTAAAGAAAGACTATTTCATCAATAAATTTATAAATATTTTAATTCCAATATATTTTTTAAAAGTATGATTGTAATCATAATTGTATAGTAATTCTATTCGGAAATTTGTAGCAGAAATTCAAAAACCAAATTCTATGTACAAATCATTGTTATTTATTGTCGCATTTATAATGGTTACCTCTTGTGGTAACAAAAAATCAACGGAAGACTTTTCTACAAGTCCAGCCACTGACGAAGGAACTCCGAAATCAGCCGATGTTTCTACATATGACCCAAATCGAGGTTTAGGGAAATTTACAACGGTGGAATTAGGAGACAAATTAGATGTTGCGCTTGCTACCGAAGGTGAAAAAATTCAATCTGTAAAATGTGCTGCTTGTCACAAATTGACAGATGAAAAATTAGTTGGACCAGGATGGAAAGGTGTTATTTCTCGCCACAAACCAGAATGGATTATGAACTTCATTACCAATCCAGATCCTATGATTGATAAAGATCCAAAATTGCAAGCGCTATTAGAAATTTGTTTAGTTCGTATGCCAAACCAATCACTTTCTGATGACGATGCAAGAAAATTATTAGAATACATGCGTAAAAATGATGGTGTAAAATAAGTATCAGAGAATAAATTAATTTAATATATAATATTATGAAGAATAAATTTTTAAAAGCGACTTTAGCCATTGCAATGGTAGCCGCATTTTTTAGTTCTTGTAAACCCAAAAATTCGGGTGATGCTGTTAGCGGTGATGCGGCTCAAAAAGCGTATGTGGCTCCCGGAAAATATGATGAATTTTATAACTTCGTTTCAGGAGGTTTTAGTGGTCAAGTGAGTGTTTACGGATTGCCAAGTGGAAGATTATTAAGAGTAATTCCAGTTTTTTCTGCAGATCCTCAAAGTGGTTATGGTTATAGTGAAGAAACGAAACCTATGTTAAATACTTCTCACGGTTCTATTCCTTGGGATGATCAACATCATACTGAAATGTCACAAACTAATGGTGAAATTGACGGAAGATGGGTTTTTGCTAATGCAAATAATACACCAAGGATTGCGAGAATTGACTTAAAAACATTTAAAACTGCTGAGATTATTGAATTGCCAAATAGTGCCGGAAATCACTCTTCGCCATTCATTACTCAAAATACAGAATATGTAGTTGCAGGAACTCGTTTTAGCGTTCCACCAGATAATGCAAACGGTGATGTGCCAATTAATACTTATAAACAAAATTTTAAAGGATATTTAAGTTTTGTAAAAGTGGGTAAACAAGGTCAAATGGATATAGCATTTCAAATTGCTGCTCCGGGAGTTAACTTTGATTTAAGTCACGCTGGTAAAGGTAAATCTCACGGATGGTTTTTCTTTTCTTGCTACAATACAGAACAAGCCAATACTTTACTTGAAGTAAATGCGTCTCAAAAAGACAAAGATTTTATTATGGCAGTGAATTGGAAAAAAGCAGAAGAATATATTAAAGCTGGAAAAGGGAAATTGACACCAACTAAATATTATCATAATACTTGGGATGAAAAAACTCAAACTGCTAAATCTGAAGTTAAAACTAAAGTTCTAATTTTAGATTCTAAAGAATTTAAAGATATCTGTTACATGATTCCTTGTCCAAAATCTCCACACGGTTGTGATGTTGATCCAACAGGAGAATATATTGTTGGTAGCGGAAAATTAGCAGCATTAATACCAGTATTTAGTTTTGATAAGTTGCAAAATGCAATAGCTAAAAAACAATTTGATGGTGAATATGATGGAATTCCTGTTGTTAAATATGAAGCAGCTTTATATGGAGAAGTTAAAAAACCAGGTTTAGGACCATTGCACACAGAATTTGATGGAAAAGGAAATGCTTATACTTCTTTCTTCGTATCATCTGAAGTGGTTAAATGGAATATTAAAGACTTAAAAGTTTTGGATAGAGTTCCTACATATTATTCTGTTGGACATATTTGTATTCCTGGAGGAGATAGTAGAAAACCATTTGGAAAATACCTTATCGCGTATGATAAAATCACGAAAGATCGTTATTTGCCAACAGGGCCAGAATTAGCTCAAGCCGCTCAAATATTTGACATTAGCGGAGATAAAATGCAACTTATATTGGATTTCCCAACTACTGGAGAACCACATTATGCTCAAGCTGCTCCCGCTGATTTAATTAGAAATAATGGACAATTGAAATTCTATAAAATTGAGGATAACATGCATCCATTTGTAACAAAAGGCGAGAAAGAATCTAAAGTTGTTAGAAATGGAAATAGAGTGGATGTCTATATGACTTCTATTCGTTCTCACTTTGCTTCAGATAATATCGAAGGAATTAGATTAGGAGATGAGGTATATTTTCATGTTACCAATCTTGAACAAGACTGGGATGTTCCTCATGGATTTGCAATCAAAGGTGCTGCAAATGCAGAACTTTTAATTATGCCAGGAGAAACAACAACTTTAAAATGGTCACCAGATAAAGTTGGTATTTTCCCTTTCTATTGTACCGATTTCTGTAGTGCTTTGCACCAAGAAATGCAAGGTTATGTTAGGGTTTCCCCAGCGGGAAGTAAAGTTCCACTAACGTTTAGTTTGGGAACAAATCTACCAGCTACAAAATAACTATTAATTTAAAAGGGAACAAATAACACTGTTCCCTTTTTAAATCAATTTTTCTCGAAAAGAGAACTTCATTATTTATTTTAATAATTTATCACGTATGAAAACTTCAAAAATTTCATTACTTTCAAGAGTGCTGCTTTTGATTGTAAGTGCCTTGCTATTTACCTCATTATTATTTCCAATGTGGAGAATTGAATTAACCGCACCTCAATATCCAGAAGGATTGGTACTTCAATTGCACGCCAATAAAATAGGAGGGGATGTAGATATAATTAATGGCTTAAACCATTATATTGGTATGAAAACATTGCACAAAGAGGATTTTATAGAATTTACATTTTTGCCTTATATCTTTTGCTTTTTTGGACTTTTTGCTTTCATTTTGATTTTTATTGCCAAACGCAAAGGAGTAATTTTATTACTTGCTTCTTTCCTGCTTTTTGGGATATTAGCCGGTGTGGATTTCTACAGATGGAATTATGAATATGGACATAATCTAGATCCGAATGCTGCAATTGTTGTTCCTGGAATGGCGTATCAACCCCCATTAATTGGGTATAAACAACTTCTAAATTTTGGAGCATATTCTATTCCAGATATTGGCGGTTGGATGTTATTTGCCGCTGGTTTTTTGCTTTTTATAATTGTAATTAAAGATTCTAAATTGATGCGAAAATTTAAAAATCGTAAGGTTGTTACAACTATTATCTTGCTTTTTTCCATTGCTACCTTTTCTTGTTCAAACAACAAGCCAGTTCCTATTAAGTTGAATAAAGACAATTGCGATTTTTGTTCTATGGGAATTTCAGATGGAAAGTTTGGTGCTGAAATTATAACGGAAAAGGGAAGGGTTTACAAATTTGACGATATTATGTGTATGGTAAATTATTGCAAAGCGAATCCAAAAACAAAAATAGCAAGTTATTATGTTCTTGATTATTCAAATGAAAATGTGTTGATTTCTGCACCAACCGCTTACTTTATTTCAGGTGGAAACATCCAAACTCCAATGAGAGGTGGAATTATTGCTTTCTTAAAAGAAAAGGATGCTAAAGAATTTGGAACAAAATTGAACGCAAAACCTACTAATTGGGAAGCTATTATTATGAAATAATCGTTGTTAAATTTCAAATCTTTGACAAAGATAATTTTTACAAAAAATGAAAAAAATATTTTACATATTCTTATTGTTTTCTGCTTTTCTTCATGCCAATGTGATAGAAATTGGAGTAAACAAACCTATTAAATCCATAAAAAAAGGGATTGCTTTAGCTCAAGAGGGCGATACAATTATTGTTCACAAAGGCATCTACAGAGAAGGGAATATTATTATCAATAAAAGAATTGTTTTTATAGGTAAAGAGTATCCCATTTTAGACGGACAAAAAAAATATGAAGTACTTTCTATAAAAGCAGATAATGTAATTGTTGATGGTTTTAAAATAATAAAATCGGGCTACGCAACGCTCGATGATCCATGCGGAATTAAAGTATATAATAGAAATCATGTCAGTATTCAAAACAATATTTTGGATGATAATTTCTTTGGAATATACATTCAAAACGGAACAAATTGCATCATAAAAAACAATAGATTACTTGCTTATGGGATTGATGAACAGCAAATTGGAAACGGAATTCACTGCTGGAAAAGCGACAGTCTTCAAATTATTGGAAATACAATTTCAGGTCATAGAGATGGAATTTATTTTGAATTTGTAACCAATTCTGTCATTTGGAGAAATACATCTACAAAAAACATTAGATATGGTTTGCATTTTATGTTTTCAAATGACGATGCCTATATTTCCAATGTTTTTAAGGGTAACGGCGCAGGTGTAGCTGTAATGTTTACCAAAAGAGTCAAAATGTTTCATAATTATTTTGAAGAAAATTGGGGCGATGCAGCTTATGGATTATTACTCAAAGAAATTTCAGATAGTTATATTATTGGTAATAAATTTTCAAAAAATACTTCTGGGATTTTTATGGAAGGAACTAGTAGAATTTTGGTCGAAAAAAACATCTTTGAAGCCAACGGTTGGGGAATGAAAATTCAAGCAAGTTGTATGGACAATGAAATAAAAAACAACAATTTTGTTGGAAATACTTTTGATATAAGTACCAATGGAAGTTTAGTGCTGAATACGTTCAACAGCAATTATTGGGACAAATATGAGGGGTATGATTTAAATAAAAATGGTGTTGGTGATGTGCCATTTCATCCGCTGAGTTTGTTTGCAGTTCTAACAGAAAATAATCCATCGGCGATGTTGCTGTTTAGAAGTTTTATGATTACGCTTTTAGACAAATCCGAGAAAGTTTTACCTAGTATTACGCCAGATAATTTTATCGATAATTACCCCTTAATGCATTCTTTAAACCTATGATAACAATAAAAAACGTATCCAAAAAATTTGGAAAATCAGAAGTTCTGAATAATGTAAATCTGAATTTCAAAAAAGGAGAATGTATTGCGCTTATTGGCCCAAACGGCTGTGGAAAAACAACCTTAATCAAAAGTATTTTAGGAATGGTTATTCCGTCGGAAGGCGATATATTTTTTGATAATAAATCAGTATTAGGACAATTTCAGTATAGAAATAATATTGGCTACATGCCTCAAATTGGGCGTTATCCCGATTATATGAACATTGGTCAAATTATAGAAATGATGAAAACGATTCGAAATTCTAATCAGGTTTTAGATGAAGATTTGGTTAGAGATTTTGGACTCGAAAAAATATATGACAAGCCAATGCGAACACTTTCTGGGGGCACAACTCAAAAAGTTAGTGCAACATTGGCCTTTCTATTTAACCCTGAGGTGCTTATTTTAGATGAGCCAACTGCTGGATTAGATCCTTTGGCTTCAGAAATTTTGAAAGACAAAATCATTAAAGAAAAAGACAAAAGCAAATTGATTTTGATAACGTCTCATCTTTTAAGTGAACTTGACGATATGATAACCCAAATAATTTTTATGCAAGACGGAAAAGTTCATTTTCATAAGTCAATTGCTGATTTATTAGAAGTTACAAACGAACAAAAAATTTCGAAAGCAATTGCAAAAATTTTAAAAACACAAAACAATGAATCGAATAATTAAAATTGTTTTAATTGATATTTTAAAGAACAAAATTATTTTGGCTTATACCTTAATTTTAGCGCTATTATCGTGGAGTGCTTTTGGATTAGAAGACAACTCTTCCAAAGGATTATTAACAATATTAAATGTAATTTTATTCACAGTTCCGTTAGTTTCCATACTTTTTGCAACGATTTATTTGTATAATAGTTCTGAATTTATTGAGCTTTTGTTAAGTCAACCCATCAAAAGGAAAAAGATTTGGCTCAGCTTATTTCTCGGACTTTCTTTCTCAATGATTGTAGCTTTTATTGTAGGTGCTGGAATTCCATTATTACTGAACGCACCCGATAACATTGGAGTAATGATGCTAATTATTGGCTGTTTGATTTCTATTGTTTTTGTAGCATTAGCGTTTTTAAGCTCAATTATTACAAGAGATAAATCCAAAGGAATTGGAATTGCAATATTAACCTGGTTGTATTTTGCGTTGCTTTTTGATGGAATGGTATTGTTTTTATTATTTCAATTTTCAGAATATCCAATCGAAAAAGCAATGGTTGGAATTACGGCTTTTAGCCCGATAGATTTGGCACGAATTCAAATTCTATTACAACTGGATCAGTCTGCAATGATGGGTTATACAGGTGCTATTTTCAAAGATTTTTTTGGAACTTCTATCGGATTGTTTGTATCTTTCTTATTATTATGCTTGTGGATAGTTATTCCATTTTCTGTTTCAATGTTTAAATTTAGAAACAAAGATTTATAGTCAAAAGTAGTGTTAGTTTAATTGCTCTTTAATTATTATTTAAATAGAAATACAATGAAAACAGATATATTAAATAAAGCAGACATCGATAAATTAGTAAAGACTTTTTATGGCAAAGTCAAAACAGACGCTAAAATTAGTTATTTTTTTAATGATGTTGCCAAAGTAAATTGGGAAGAACATCTTATTAAAATGTCCGCTTTTTGGGAAAATGTTTTATTTTCATCTGGTAATTATGATGGAAATCCAATGGTGAAACACGAAGAATTAAATAAAAAAAGTGAAGTAAATAGAGGTCATTTTAAAAATTGGAATTCTCTTTTTGAATCAACTGTAGATGAATTATTTGAAGGCGTAAAAGCCGATGAAATCAAACGACGAGCTTTCAATATTTCTGCCGCAATGATTCATAAAACATTGGAATAAAACCAATAATTTTTTAAATAAAAAAGCACGTGTTGTAATAACACGTGCTTTTTATTTACCTTAAATAAGATGAATTAATATTTTATTTCGGAAGCAAAACATCACCAATTACATGAATAATCCCGTTTGATGTAGGAATTGAAGCCACAATTTCTGAACCATTTACAAAAACTTTATCTCCTTTTTTAGTGATTTTAACTTTTCCACCGTTTACCATCCCAAACTCTTGACCGTCTTGCATGTATTCCAATTTCAAAACACCAACATAAGTATGATATCCCAAAATATCTACAAGTGCATCTTTACTTTCTGGTTTTAATAGCCCTTCAACAGTTCCTGCAGGAAGTTTTGCAAACGCAGCATTTGTAGGGGCAAAAACTGTAAATGGACCAGCATTACTCAACGCATCGACTAAGGAAGCTGCTTTTACAGCGGCAACAAGTGTAGTGTGATCTTTGCTTCCTGAAGCTACTTGCACAATGTTTGGTGCTGAATTTTCATCTATTACAGCTGATTGACCTGCACCAACTTCAGTATCGGTAGTTGAAGTTGCAGTTGAAGTTTCTTCGCTATTTTGCTTACAACTTAAAAAAGTTATAAAACTAACGGTCAATAATAATTGAATTGATTTTTTCATAATTGAAATTACTTTAATTTTTATGATACAAATGTAATAGCTGCAAAATGTATTTTTTATGAGTGAAATCATAAAGGAGGATAATTTTTACCTTTTTTTAAACTATAATAAGTTGTTATTCCTATGCCTAAAAATAGCACTATGGCAATCGCAAAAAGGATGTAATTTATATTTGGAATTGATGTATAACTAAAAGAAGCAACTCCCTGAATCGCTAAGGCTGTTTCATTTAAAATAACACCTATCAAGAAAAGGATAATTCCTATTTTCATTTTTTTTGTACTCACAAATAAATGGTTTGCTATACTATAAAAAATTATAAATAAGGAAATTATGGCTAATAAAACTAAATGTAAATAGGCAATAACAATGGGTCTAAATCCAAATGCTAATTGACTTATATAGGGTACTGTTGACCCTAATTGAAGTACTAATTTTATGCTTAAAGCAAAGCTAATAAAGACTAAAATAGTTTTCAATAAAGGGGCTAAATTCATCAAAATATTTTTATGTGTTTTTAATACTACTAATAGTAATTTAAACCATGTAATTACTTGAACTAATGCTCCAATAACAGTAATCAGATACAGCCACATAGGTAAGTCCAACCAAAGTAATGAAAGAAAATATACAGGAAAACAAGCAATTGTAAATAATTTAAAAGCAGTTGCAAAAAAGGGGTGATCTGATTTTTTTATATTTAAAAACCCTAAAAATAACCCCATACTTGCAAAGAAAAACCAACCATTATATTGAAAATGGAGATAATAATATACCGATGACAAATAAAGATCCTGAAGGATACTTTTTGTTGCCATAATATAGCCTAAATAATAGGTGCCGATAGATGAAATTATATTGAAAAAAATAGCTGCTTTGAACCAGTTTTTTGAACATAAATCATTGTCTAACAGTTTTAAGTCTTTAATAAATTGATATCCAAAAACATACGAAACTACCAATGAAGCTGTTGAAAAAAGTATTGAGATGAATCCGTAACCTTCAATGATAAAGAAAAATAACATTCCATAGGAACAAATTAAATTAGCAATGATGTATTTTCTATATTTCCCACCATTAAAATCAACAATTTTTGTTTGCAGATAAAATACCATTAAAGTCATTAAAGTATGACTAATCCAACCAGAAAATGCAAAATGAGAATGGGAATGCTGAAGGTTTATCTGTTCAAAATAAAGGAATTCAAATCCTATTTTATACCGCATTAAAACTCCAAGAAGTGCTACAATGCAAAGGTTTAACAACGAAAGTTTCAACCAAAATTTGACTTTCAATTTCATTTTAATAATATAACTTGTGGTTGATGATTTTCACCTTATTACTGTCGTTCATTTTGGTACAAACTCGAATTACTGTTTCGACTCTTAGTCCTGTAAAATTTGCTATTTCTTGTCTTGTGTAAGGGATTAAAACTCGATCTGAACAGGTAACTGATTTTCTTTTAAAGGTATTTAAAAAAGCAACGATTCTAAATTCAGGTTTTTGATTAATTATTTCTTTAGAACTTTCAGATTTCGAATGGATATTGTTAGCCAGCGAAATCATAAATTGCTTTTGTAATAAAGGATATTCTTCAATAATTTTCAGGAATTTTTCTTTTGTTAACTTAATTATGGTGCTGTCTTTCAAAGAAACGGCCTTGGAAGGATAGGTTTTATCAATCAATAAGGAAGGATCTCCAAAACTATCTCCATTACTAAAAAGATCTTGAGTAAACTCTTTTCCGTCATCATTTGAATTATACAAACGAACACTTCCTTCAATTATTTGATAATAAAAATAAGCCATTTCATTTTCATCAAAAACAATTTCATTTTTTTTATATTTCTTAGCAATAGCTCCCCAAGAAAAAAGTAAGT
>CANINJ010000038.1 GCA_947468985.1 Bacteroidota bacterium | reverse complement strand
TTAACTATGACGATTAATTGCAAAGGCCAACTTATAGATTTATCAACTCCCAAAATCATGGGAATTTTGAACGTTACACCCAATTCATTTTATGACGGTGGCAAATTCACTTTAAGTGAAAACGGACTTTCACAAGTTGGAAAAATGCTTGACGAAGGCGCAACATTTATTGATATTGGAGCCTATTCAAGTAAGCCCAATGCCGAATTTGTTTCAGAGGAAGAGGAACGCAGTAGGATTTTGCCCGTTGTGCAAGGTGTTTTGAAAGAGTTCCCCGACGCCTTACTTTCAATTGATACTTTCAGAAGTGGAATTGCAGCCGTTTGCATCGAAAATGGAGCCGCAATAATCAATGATATTTCGGCAGGAAATTTAGACGAAAAGATGATGGAAGTTATTGCGAAATACAATGTTCCTTATATAATGATGCACATGCGAGGCACGCCACAAACCATGCAATCGCAAACCAATTATGAAAATATTATCAAAGAAATGTTGTTTTATTTCTCTGAAAAAGTAAACAAAGCACGAAGTCTTGGAATCAATGATTTGATTGTGGATCCTGGCTTTGGTTTTGCCAAAACATTGGAGCAGAATTATGAGGTATTACAAAACTTGGAGCTCTTTCAAATGTTAGATTTACCACTATTAGCAGGGATATCAAGAAAATCGATGGTGTACAAACCTTTAGGATTAACTGCGAATGAAGCTTTAAACGGAACTACGGTTTTAAATACGATTGCATTGACAAAAGGGGCGAATATTCTTAGGGTTCACGATGTTAAAGAAGCGGTGGAATGTGTGAAACTTTTTGAAAAGAGTTATAAGTTATAAGTTGTACGTTGTAGGTTTTAGGTTGTTGGTGAGTACACGACGTCTTATACGTTCGACATTAAGACATTAAGACTTTTGAATTTTAACTATTCACTGATGATGATACGGTTCGTTTTTCAAAATTGTAAAGCCACGATATACTTGCTCGATAAAAAACAAGCGCACCATTTGGTGTGAGAACGTCATTTGCGAAAGCGATATTTTTCCATTTGCTTTAGCGTAAACAGCATCTGAAAAACCATAAGGACCACCAATTACGAATACTAAAGTTTTGATTCCAGCATTCATTTTCTTTTGTAATTCATTAGAAAAATCCACACTTGAAAACGATTTTCCATTTTCATCTAATAAGATTAGGTTGTCTGTTGGCGAAATTTTTGACAATATCAATTCCCCTTCCTTTTCCTTTTGTTGGCTTTCGGAAAGGTTTTTCACGTTTTTAATATCTGGAATAATATCCAAATCAAACTTGATATAAAATGACAATCTTTTCGTGTAATCGTCAATTAAAGATTGTAGGGATTTGTTATCGGTTTTACCAATAGCGATAAGTTTTATGTTCATTATATTCGATTTAACTGTCTAGAAAAGTATCGGAATCTTTTTTCTTTAGCAATTTAAAAACCATTGCAATTAAGGCAACACCATTGAATGTCATTCCAACAATTAGAAAAAAACTTGCAATTGAATATTCCATTGATTTGAAAATTACTCCTAAAGCAGTTAGGACTGAACCTATTATAAAGAGAATTAAAATTTGAATGTTTTTCATTTGAAACTATTAATTAGCAATGCTATTACGAAGCAAAAGTACTGCTTTATTTGGAAATTAAAATCATTCGTAATACCAAAATGCATCTACTAAATCAAGGTAAACACCATCAAAACCAGCATTGATAATCTTTTTCATATAGGAAGAGTCATTTCCGTAAATGATTTGCTGCCACTCAGGTTCCCAATACCGAACCTTATAATTTCCAGGCCAATAAGGATTTTCTGCATCTAACCAAATGGGAGGAGTTGAACCCCAATTGTATCGCCAATAATACCTGTAATCCTCAGCTTCTCCAATGGAAGCATAAGAAAAAACCAAGCGTTTTCCGCCATTTGCTTTGTTACGAATTTGGTTTATATCGGCAACCGTAAATTCTGAACTATTTCGGAAATACAAATCTAACACCACCAAATCATAATTTGTAGACGTAATGGCATTTATAAAATCGGCTTTTGAACTAAAATTTTCAAAATTGAGTAGCAACATGAAGTTTTTTACATTCGATAACGAATTTACAACAGTATTATTTTGATGAAAAATAGGATTTGGAAATGTTGGAATAGAAGTCAAAAATCGTTGGTCTGCAGAAAAAGAAACATAACCAGATTGGTCGTTTTCAAAATAGGAATTGGAAACATTTGATACTGTAGTACAATAATCGGTAATTAATATTGGTTTACCTTGGTTTTTGGAGATGTTTAAATAGGATTTAAAATTGGTAGAAATTGTATCAGGTGTTGCTGTATCATCATTTCCATAGCCATAAAACAACCCTTCCTGACTGATTCCATCAATGGCATTTAAATAATTTTGACTTGGACTACTCGTGCTTTCCCCATCAATAGTAAACAACTGAATACCGTTTTGTGGAATTATTTTAAATCCAGCCTTTTGACTTTTAGAATATTGGCTCAAATCAATGATGAATTGTCGCATTTCCTGTCTGTAAAAAGAATCTGTGGGATTCAATAGTATATCCTCACTTTTGCTACAGGAAATGAAAATCATAAAGAGTAGTAGTATAAAAAGTATATTTTTCATTTTTTTTTTACAAATTTCGAACAATGAACTTTCACAATTGAATTAGTTCCATATATTGATTAATAAATACGTTTAAAGAATGATTTTGGTAATCCACAACTCATAATTTTCAATTATAATTCAGAATTTATATAATATCTGATTACTTTTGCAGAAAATAATTTAAAGTTGAATTTAGCACAATACACGAAAGAGTTTTCTTATAATCTCAAATTAGCATACCCTGTAATTCTTGGAATGTTAGGGCATACATTAATTGCAATTGTTGACAATATTATGGTTGGAAACCTTGGTTCTACTGAGTTGGCAGCAGTTTCATTGGGAAGTAGTTTTGTTTTTATTGGAATGTCAATAGGAATTGGATTTTCAACAGCCATAACGCCTTTAGTTTCAGAAGCGGATGCCGAAAAAGACGATAAGAAAATCCGTTCTGTTTTTCACCACGGTTTACTGACTTGCACTGTTTTGGGTGTTGTTTTATTTATTTTAATAGTCTTGGCTAAGCCAATAATGCTCTTAATGCACCAACCAAAAGAAGTGGTCGATTTGGCAGCTCCTTACATTGATTGGGTTGCATTTTCCTTAATTCCAGTGATAATTTTCCAAGGATACAAGCAGTTTGCCGACGGTTTGTCTAGAACTAAATATTCTATGTACGCTATTTTATTGGCTAATGTAGTTCACATTTTCTTTAATTACATGTTGATTTATGGTATTTGGATTTTCCCGAAATTAGGAATTTTAGGTGCTGCTTTAGGAACGGTAATTTCCAGAATTATGATGGTGGTTTTTATGCATTTTATTATGAGAAACAACATCCAACTCAAACCGTATTTCGAAAATTTCAGTTTCAAAGAAATTAAGAAGTCAATGCTTAGAAAAATAGCTAATTTAGGAATTCCTTCTGCAATGCAAATGCTATTTGAAGTCGCTTTATTTACAGCAGCAATTTGGCTTTCTGGGTCAATTGGTAAAACCAGTCAAGCCGCAAATCAAATTGCGCTTACACTTGCCACAACAACTTTTATGTTTGCAATGGGACTTAGCGTTGCCGCGACTATTCGCGTGGGCAATCAAAAAGGCTTAATGGATTATAAAAAATTAATTGTTGTAGCAAGATCGGTATTCTTATTAGCAATTATTGTAGAAACTTTATTTGGTATTTTATTCGTGGTATTACATAATTTCTTGCCTCATTTATTTCTAAATATGAACAACGTTTCGCAAGTTATTGAGAACAAAGAAGTGATTTTTATCGCTTCAAAACTACTTTTGGTGGCTGCTGTTTTTCAAATTTCTGATGGAGTTCAGGTGGTTGTTTTAGGAGCTTTACGTGGTTTGCAAGATGTAAAAATACCTATGTATATTACGTTTGTGGCATATTGGGTTGTTGGTTTTCCAATCTCATATTATCTTGGAAAACACACCGATTTAGGAGCTGTTGGAATTTGGATTGGACTTTTGGCAGGTCTAACAACTGCAGCTTTATTTTTGTATATTCGCTTTCATAAACTAACAAACAAACAAGTGCTCAAAAACTTGTAATTAAAATTGTAAAAAAATGGTAGTATTCTCAGTAATTATTGGAATTATTTTGTTTTTAATAGGTTCAACCTTGAAAAACAATGCTTCGCCTTTAACAAAATTTGCAGGTTTATTTAAAATCGGAGCCGTTTTTGTTATCGCAATTGGATTATTTTCTTCAATGTTTAAGCAAATTGACGCTGGAAAAGTAGGTGTTCAGTCGCTTTATGGAAATGTACAATCCGATATATTAGAAAGTGGCTTACATATCATAAATCCGCTATTAGACATTACTGAATTTGATATTCAAACCCAAAATTACACAATGTCAGCCGTTCATTCTGAAGGTGCTCAAGAAGGTGATGATGCCATTCGTGTTTTGTCAAATGATGGATTGGAAGTGGTAATAGATTTAACAGTTTTGTACCGTATTTCTCCATCAGATGCACCTAAAATTTTCAAACAAATTGGAGTAAACTTTTCAGATAAAATCGTTCGTCCTGTAACAAGAACTCGTATTCGTGATAATGCGGTTTATTATGATGCAGTTGCTTTGTATTCAACGAAAAGAAATGAATTCCAACAACGAATTTTCAAAAGTATAGAAGATGATTTCAAAAAAAGAGGGCTTGTTTTAGAGCAATTGTTAATTAGAAATATCAATCTTCCAGCTTCTGTAAAACTGTCAATTGAAAGTAAAATCAATGCCGAACAAGATGCGCAAAAAATGACATTTGTACTTCAAAAAGAAAAACAAGAAGCAGAACGTAAACGTGTAGAAGCACAAGGTATAGCTGATTACCAACGTATTATATCAATGGGATTAACAGACAAACAATTGCAATACGAACAAATAAAAGCACAAAAAGAATTGGCAGCCTCTCCAAACACAAAAATTATTTTTATGAATGGAAAAGGAAATACACCCGTTATTTTGTCTGATAAATAAAATATTTAAGAAAAATAAACTATGGAATTACCAAAATTTTTACTTGGCGACAATACCGATTTCCCCGAAGATATTTTCATCATACATCTAGATTATCCAAGATTCATAATCAACCTTAAAGATGATGAGGTAGAATTCATTGAAGAAGCCGAAGATCTTGACGAAGCGGAACTTAATACTGAAATGGAAGGGCTAATTGAACTTGCCAATGCGTTTTATGATCGTGAAATGGAACGTTACGAAAAAGAATAAGTATTTTTTACTTTTAAAAAGGTTGCAATAGGAATTTTTCTATTGCAACTTTTTTATTATTTAATTAATAAAAGTTTCTACTGACATAATACTATTTGTTTCCCTAATTTCATTGTAATCAACATGTTATTATTTAATAATAATGAAATTATTTGTAATCAGAACTCCAATTTATTTTTTTTTATTCAGTTTAAACTTTTATATTTGTTTCACTTAATAACAACTTAAAAAAAAAACTATGAAAAAACTATTACTTTTAATTACATTATTATTTATTTCAGGATCAATTCATGCTCAATCTGATTTCTATGAAGCATTATCTTACGATGGTTCTACTTCTGGAAACGGAAGAGCTCCTCAAGGGACAAAAACGTTTAGTCGTGCTGTTTGGTTGATTAAAGCAACAGAAATGACAAACGCTGGTTTTGTTTCAGGCGATGTCATTAATTCATTAGGATTTATGTATGTAGCTGCTCAGAATGTTGCTACTACAAGTACTTCGTATACTGTATATATGCAAAATTCTAACGATGCTACTAATTTAAAAACGACACCTTGGGCAACTGCAATTACAGGTATGACAACTGTTAGTACTGCGAATATTACAATTCCAGCAACAGCAGGTGTTGTTAATTTTCCTTTCTCTGGAGGTACTTCATTTACTTACTCTGGTGGCTCTGTTTATGTAGCTTTTGATTATCAAAAAAATTCAGGAACGTTAGCTACTACAGGTAATGTTGCAGGTTGTGAAACTTCCTTAGCTGGAGGTTTGTTAGCAGTAATGGCTACCGGTACAACTGCACCTACTGCGATAACTACGTCAGCTTTTAGGCCTCATACTGTTTTGGGTAAAGCTGTAAGTTGTACAAGACCTACTTCACTAACTCCTGCTAACGAAACTTTAACTAGTATCAATTTAGATTGGACAGGAACTGGTACTGTTTTTAACATTGAATATGGCCCACAAAATTTTATATTAGGAACAGGAACACCAATGAATAATGTTTCAGGTTCTAGTACTGTTATTAATGGCTTAACAGCAAGTTCTACATATGATTTTTATGTAAAAACAGATTGTGGTGCTGGTAATACAAGTGCTTGGAAATGGTATCCTCATTATACAACTTTTGAACCAACAAGTGCTCCTTATTCTACAAGTTTTGAAAATTATGATTTTCCATTTATTGGTTGGTCTATTCCAACAACTCCAACAACAGCATCTAGCGATTGGTCAATTGGTTACTATGGGGCTGGAACTTTAGTTCAAGATGGTGTTTATTCTGTTGCATCAGTAACTCCAGCGGCTGTAGCGGCAAATAATTGGATGTTTTCAAGAGGAATCAATTTAGTAGCAAATGAATTAGTGACAGTTACTTACTACATACGTAATTATCAAAGTGCTACAACAGCTACAGGTAGTTATCAATTAACAGTTGGAAATGCTAGCACAGTGGGAGCTCAGACAACAATTTTAGCAACAGAAACAGGTTTAACTACCGTAGGATTTGTTCAAAAAACGTATACATTTACCCCAACATTAGATGGGGTTTATTACTTCGGTTTAAGAAATAATTCTCCTCTAAATGCAACCGCAAGTAGTACACATGCTTTACTTATTGATAAATTTGAGGTAACACAAACTCTTTCTGTTAATGAGTTTCTAAATTCTAAATTCTCAGTTTCACCAAATCCAGCAAATGATTTTATTTCTGTATCAAATTCAGATAATATTCTTGTAAGTGGAATTTCAATTACAGATTTGAATGGTAGAGTTGTAAAACAAAACAGTTACTCAAACGTTTCAGATATTCAAGTAAATGTTTCAGATTTAGCTTCTGGAATGTACATGATGAATATTACTTCTGATAAAGGTTCTGTAACTAAAAAGATTGTTAAAAACTAATAACACGTTTTTATAAAAGCAAAAACTCCTCAAGCAATTGAGGAGTTTTTTTTTAATCTTTTTTTTTTCTTGTCGGAGTTCATCATAATTATAACAGCTCCAATTATTCCAATGATTACCAATCCGAATATAACAATCATAATAAAAGAACCATTTCCCCAGGAATAAAGCGCACTATTTTTCATGATTATTTCATTTAAAGTTCCTCCAAAAATAAGGTTCTTCAAAAATATAATTTATGATAATTGTCATATTTATAATTATTCCAAAAATTTAGATTTCAATTCTAATGTTGGAAGTAGGCAACTTTCCTTTTTTCCATACCCTTGGTATCTGTTCTTGGCAACGTAATCATAAAGTAAGTTCCGTAATCCGTTTGGAATCAACTTAAAGACTGTTCCAAAATGGAAAAATCCACCTAAGTTTTTAGCGATTTCTAATGCTGCCGCAGATTTATAATTATAAGCAATTCCAGGTTCGTACAAAATTACACTGTCAATGTTTTTGATATCCAATCCAATGTGTTTTACGATAGCTATACCCAATTCAGATTGCAAGGCTACAAATCGAAACACATCTTTTTTATCGTATTTAATGACAAACTGAACAGAGGATTCGCACAAATTACAAATGCCATCAAACAGAATAATTTTTTTGCCTTTTGGAAAGTCAAGCATAATTTTGAGTTTACTATTTAACCTTATTTTTTCTTAGTTTCAACAAATTCTAACGCTTCCAAACTTACCGTTGAAGTAAAAACACCGTAGTTTACAACTGCTTTGTTTCTTTCGATTTTATCAATAGTTCCAACTGCTTTCCCATCAAACATTCGAACTCTATCTCCCAATTTTAGAACTGGTTTTGGTTTTTCTACAACCAAATTGGCTTTCAGTTTTTTCTCTTTTTTAGCCTCTCGAATTTCTTCAACTTTCACTGTAACTTCCTGAATTACTTCCTTTTTTTTCTCAATAGAAGCTTTTACTTCTTTGGATGTCACTTTTATTCGTTTGGAATTTTCAATTTCTATGATTTTCATAAACTCGGCAACCAATTCTTTTTTGTTTTTTGTATTGAAATATTTGCCCGCTAAATCATCAATTTTTTGACCAATGTAAATGATCTTCTGATTGCTATCATACAATTCTTGGTAGCTTTCTAATTTCTGCTTTATTTTGACATTGATAGTTTCCATTTTTTTTCCTTCTTCACGCGCTTTCGATTCTTCTTCTTTCAAAGTTTGAGAAGTTTTCTCCATTTTCGAGCGCTCTTTTTGTAAGGTTGCAATGGTTTTGTCAAAACGTACTTTACCGCCTTCAATTTTCTTTTTTGCTCTATTAATTAACCCGAATGGGATTCCATTTTTCTGAGCAACTTCAAAGGTGAAGGAACTTCCTGCTTGTCCTAAAGCCAATTTATACATAGGCTCTAACGTTTTTTCATCAAATAACATATTGGCATTCATCGCAAAAGGCAATTCGTTTGCCAGCATTTTCAAATTGGAATAATGCGTTGTTATAATTCCAAATGCTTCTCGGTGATAAAACTCTTCCAAAAATATTTCTGCCAACGCGCCACCCAAATCTGGGTCGGAACCTGTTCCAAATTCATCAATTAAAAACAAAGTTTTATTATTGCACTTTTTCAAGAAATAATTCATGTTCTTCAAGCGATAACTATACGTGCTCAAATGATTTTCAATCGATTGATTGTCACCAATATCAGTCAAAATTCTGTCAAATAAGAACGTTTCGCTTCTTTCATGTACAGGAATTAACATCCCAGATTGCAACATTAATTGCAACAATCCAACTGTTTTTAAGGAAATTGTTTTTCCTCCTGCATTGGGACCAGAAATCACAATAATCCGATTTTTTGTATCTAATTCAATAGTTTGCGAATGCGTAATTTGGTTACTTTCTTTATTATTTAAATATAAAATAGGGTGGAAGGCATCTTTAAAATACAACCTTCTTTCGTTGGTTATTTTTGGTAAAATACCATTAATCCGATTGGCATATTTTGCTTTTGCAGCAATTACATCAATGTCACTCAAAAAATCTTGGTACTGAATTATTAAAGGTAAAAAAGGTCTAATCGTATTGGTCAAATACTTTAATATTCTTGTGATTTCTTCTTTTTCTTCATATTCTAAATTACTCAATTCACGAGAATAATTCAAGGTTGCCTCAGGCTCAATATATGCAATACTTCCTGTTTTTGAACTTCCAAGAATAGAACCTTTAACTTTTCTGCGATACATTGCTAAAACTGCTAAAACCCTACGATTTTGAACAAAACTTTCTTTGATATCGTCTAAATAACCCAACGAATTGTATTGCGTCATTGCCATACCAAAACTCTGATTGACCTTGCCACGAACAACATTCATATTTCTACGAATATTTAACAAATCAACAGATGCATTATCTTTTATTTCTCCATATTTATCCACCACATCGTCCACCATCGCAATAATATCTTTGGTATATTCTACTTGAATTGCACGTTTATTTAGATAGGGGTAATAGTCGTCAAATTTCTTGAAATAGAGTAACAATACATTTACAGATGCTGAAATATTTGCGATTTTCCGAAAGCTTCCTACTTCTAAAAAACTATCTTCAATAGCAAGGAATTTGATCTCGTGGTTGATGGTTTCAAATCCGTGATTGGGAATTGCATTGTTATTTTGAAACGAAGATAAATATTCTGATGTTTGCATTAAAGCGTCCATCAATTCGTTTTTTTCTTTGAAAGGTGTAATTTCTAATGCTTTTTGTTTTCCAATATCAGTATTACAAATTGAAGAAATAGTTTCTAAAACTGTAGGAAATTGAAGGTCTTGAAGTGTTTTTTCGTTAATGTTAATCATTATGCTTTTTAGAAATTTTACAATACAAAAATAGGTAAATGTTAAGACTTTTTGAAGTAGTTTCACAAAGTTTTCGTAGTTGTTGAATTTTTAGAATAATAAAGATGTGCATTGTAATTTGTATATTTGTTTTTTATAAAATTTTATGAAATCTCATTTGAATTCTTCCTGGCAAACTATTTTAGCTACCGAAATACAAAAGCCGTATTTTAATGATTTAATGTTGGCTGTTACCAATGAATACGAGATAAATAGTTGTTTCCCTCCTAAAGATCTTCTTTTCTCTGCTTTTGATTATTGTAGTTTTGATGATTTGAAAGTTGTAATCATTGGTCAAGATCCTTATCACGGTGAAGGTGAAGCCAATGGTTTATGCTTTTCTGTGAATGAAAATATGAAAATCCCACCTTCTTTAAGGAATATATTTAGAGAGCTAAATTCCGATTTAGACAGTTTATTTTTACCAACTTCAGGAAATTTAGAGCGTTGGGCGAAACAAGGCATTTTGCTTTTGAATGCGACATTATCGGTTCAAAAAGACAAACCCAACAGCCACAAACATTTGAATTGGGGAAAATTTACAGATGCTGTAATTCAGGAAATTTCAGATAAAAAAAGCAATGTGGTTTTCCTGCTTTGGGGAAATTTCGCTCATAAAAAAGGACTAAAAATAGACCGAACCAAACACTTGGTTTTAGAATCTGGACACCCATCGCCTATGAGTGCCAATCAAGGAAAATGGTTTGGAAACAAACATTTTAGTAAAACCAATGACTACTTGAAATCAAAAGGGATTCAAGAAATTCATTGGTAAAATTTTCTAATTTACAGGAATAATAGTCTAAAATAATTATACTTTTCTTTCCAATAAAGCCATATAAAAACCATCAAAACCTGATTCAGAAGCTAAAATTTTTGAATCTTTCACAAACGTAAAACTTTTACCAGTTTCTGTATTCGTTAAGAAGTTTTTAATTTGTTCTTGGTTTTCAGATGGGAGTACCGAACACGTTGCATACACCAATTTCCCCCCAGGTTTTACTATTCGAGAATAGCTTTCTAAAACATCTGCTTGGATTTTTTTGATGTTTTCAATGAATTCTGGTTGCAATTTCCACTTTGCATCAGGATTTCTTTTAAGAACTCCCAAACCGCTACAGGGTGCGTCAATCAATACTCGATCCGCTTTTTCTTGTAGTTTTTTAATTACTTTAGTAGAATCAATAATCTTATATTCAATATTGAAAGCGCCATTTCTTTTGGCACGTAATTTC
>CANINJ010000037.1 GCA_947468985.1 Bacteroidota bacterium | reverse complement strand
ATATTGGTTTTCCCTTCGGAAAACCGCTGCATTTCGAAGTCTTTTTCGGCAGCTTTCATCTTTCCATGAAGAATGGAAATAGCGTATTTTGGTAGCGGAAAATCACGGGAAATGTTGTCGTAGCCGTCCATTAAATCTTTGAAATCCATTTTTTCAGATTCCTGAATTAAGGGATAAACCACATAAATTTGTCGTCCTAAAGCAATTTGGTCGCTAACGAAAGCCATTACATTCAACCGATTTGAATCGTATCGATGCACGGTTTGAATTGGTTTTCTGCCTGGTGGTAATTCGTCTATCAATGAAATGTCTAAATCTCCGTACAAACTCATCGCCAAAGTTCGTGGAATTGGGGTTGCGGTCATCACCAAAACGTGAGGCGGAATATCGTTTTTCTTCCACAATTTTGATCGTTGCTCAACGCCAAAACGGTGTTGCTCGTCAATGATTGCCAATCCTAAATTATGAAATTTAACCTTGTCTTCTAAAAGTGCGTGGGTTCCAATTAGGATTTGCAAAGTTCCGTTTTCTAACTCTTCGTGAATGATTTTCCTCTCTGAAGTTTTGGACGAGCCTGTAAGTTTCTTTATATTGATATTTAAGGTTTTAGCCAATTCTGATAAACCTATAAAATGTTGGTTTGCGAGTATTTCTGTGGGTGCCATTAAGCAGGCTTGGAAGCCGTTATCCAAAGCCAAGAGCATACTCATAAACGCCACAATTGTTTTTCCAGAACCAACGTCACCTTGCAATAATCTGTTCATTTGGGCAGGATAACCCATGTCATTTCGGATTTCTTTGATGACTCTTTTTTGAGCATTTGTCAATTCAAATGGCAGGTGATTGGCAAAAAAATCAGAAAATAATTCACCAACTTTTTCAAATGCGTGCCCTTTAATTTTATGTTTGCGGACTAAGTTTTTAGTGATTAATTGCAATTGGATGAAAAATAATTCTTCAAATTTCAATCGGAATTGGGCTTTCGCCAATGCTTCTCCGCTTTTGGGAAAATGAATATTGAAAAGGGCTTCTTTTTTGGAAACCAATTTCAACTCGTTCATCAGATAATCGGGCAAGGTTTCTGAAAATAATGCCTGTGTTTCTTGAAACAACTGCTGCATTAATTTGTTAACCGTGCGATTCGTAATTCCACGATTTGAAAGGGTTTCCGTTGATGGATAAACGGGTTGCATCGCCGAGCGCAAACTTTGCTTGTGTTCCGAAAGTAACTCAATTTCAGGATGTGCCATATTATAGACATTTCCAAATGACGCACATTTTCCGAAAATTACGATGGAAACATTCAATTCTAAACTCTCCCGAACCCATTTTTGACCTTGAAACCAAACCAATTCCATTTGCCCAGTTGCATCTACAAAAGTGGCAACCAAACGTTTTTTTCCTTTGGCAGGCTCAACAGTTTTTATATTTATTATTTTTCCAATCAATTGAACTTCAGTACTATTATTGTCTAATTCATTGATTCTATAATAGCGGGTGCGGTCAATATACCGATTGGGATAAAAATTTATTAAATCTTGGTATTTGTGAATGCCCAATTCTTTTCGCAACAAATCACCCCGTTGAGGGCCAACGCCTTTCAAGTATTCAATGGGAGTTTGAAGTAGGTTATTTTGCATCTTGCGAAGATAGTTTTTTGTTTGGAAATTTGAAAATGTGTAGGAATAAGTATTTGAATTATTATTGTGAAATAAAGCTTAAACACAATATCTTTGAAACATTAAAAATATAAATAATGACAACTCATCTCGCACTTCTTCGTGGCATCAATGTTTCTGGGCATAATATGATAAAAATGGATGCTTTGAAAACTACTTTAGAAAAAATAGGTTTTCAAAACGTGGAAACTTACATACAATCGGGAAATGTTTTTGTGGATACCGATGAGGAAAGTGCAGCGAAAGTTGGTTTTGTTATTAAGCAAGAAATTTTCAAGGTTTTTGGTCACGATGTACCCATTATTGTTATTGGAAAATCCGATTTAGAAGCTTGTTTTAGTAATAATACTTTTTTGAAAGATAAAGAGGTAGATTTTAAAAAACTATACGTTGCTTTTGTTTCCAAAGAATTGCGAAGTGAGAATATCAATGATTTGAAAATTAGTCAATTCAAGCCTGATGAAGCCCGAATTTATGGAACGAGAATCTTTATAAAATATGATATTGGCGCTGGAAAAACGAGGTTAGATCAAAAATACATTGAGAAAAAACTGAATCTAACGGCGACAATTCGGAATTGGAATACAGTGACGCAATTATTAAAAATGTACGAAGAGAAATAAAAATGAAGTATCTATTCCTTTTACTTTCCAGTTTTTCATTTGCCCAGCAAACCAAATTTGTTGATTTCAAATCGGTATTGGGTAAAATTGAAATCAATACAATTGAGAAATCAGTTTCTGGGGAAGTTACGTATGATTTTGAAGTCAGAAGCGCAATAGATACCATAAAAATTGATGCTCAAAATATGACTTTTACGAATTTTAAAATTAATAATGTTGCTGTTAATTATAAAAATTCAGGGAAGAAAATCGCCCTTTTTGAAGGTTATAAAATGGGTAAAAACACCTTGACTTTTAATTATTTGGCTAAGCCGAAGCAAACAATGTATTTTGTTGGAGTAGATGAAAATCTTCAAATTTGGACGCAAGGGCAAGGGAAATATACGAGTAATTGGTTTCCAAGTTTTGATGATGCCAATGAAAAAGTAATTTTCAATTTGGATGTCAATTTTGATAAAAACTTTCAAGTAATTTCCAATGGAGTTTTAGATAATAAAACAGTAAATCCCACAACAATTGATTGGCATTATAGAATGGAAAAACCAATGAGCAGTTACCTTTTGATGCTTACCATTGGGAAATTTGAAGTCCAAAACGAGAAGTCCAAGAGTGGAATTCCATTGCGTTTTTATATTGAAAACGAAGATGTTTCAAAGTTTGAACCAACGTATCGTTATTCTAAAACTATCTTTAATTTTTTTGAAAAGGAAATAGGAGTGAAGTACCCTTGGGAAGTTTATAAGCAAATTCCCGTTCGCGATTTTTTGTATGCAGGAATGGAAAATACTTCGGCAACGGTTTTTTCAAGAGATTTTGTAGTTGATGAAATTGGGTTTGAAGATAAAAATTATGTAAACGTAAATGCACACGAATTGGCGCACCAATGGTTTGGAGATTTGGTAACTGCAGAAAGTGGAAAACACCATTGGTTGCAGGAAGGATTTGCAACGTATTACGCTTTATTGGCAGAGAAAGAAGTATTTGGCACGGATTATTTTTATTATAAATTATACTCTATTTCGCAGCAATTGAAGTCGGTTTCCAAAACAGATACGATTCCGATTTTGAATGAAAAAGCTAGTTCTTTATCGTTTTATCAAAAGGGAGCTTGGGCTTTGCATGTTTTGCGAGAAGGAGTAGGAGCAGACGTTTTTCGGAAAGCGGTGCGAAACTATTTGAAAAAGTATTCTTTTAAAAATGTAAATACAGATGATTTCTTGGATGAAATAAGAAAAGTTTCCAAATACCATGTGGATACTTTTAAATTAAAATGGTTAGAAAGTCCTGGTTTTGACAATCAAAAAGCTACAGAATTACTGTCTAAAAAAGAATCTATAAAGGCGTTATTAGAAATTCAAAAACTTAGGAATAAGCCGTTTGTAGAAAAGCAAGATGTCTTCGTAAAAACAATGCAATCGGATGCGTATTTTCCAATAAAAGAAGAAATTATTTACCAAATTGAGAACGTTACATTTGCTGATAAAGCAGCGCTTTTACGTTTAGCAATGGCTACAAATGAAGTAAATGTTCGGCAAGCAATTGCAAATACAACACCAAAAATCCCGTTAGAATTCAAAGTGGAATTTGAGACTTTATTGGATGATAAATCATATATTACAAGGGAAGTTGCGCTTAATTCATTGTGGTCGCAATTTCCCGAAGACCAAATAAAGTACCTCGAAAAATCAAAAGAATGGGTTGGTTTCAATGATAAAAATCTTCGTATTCTGTGGCTGATCTTAGCGCTTGGAACGAAAGAGTATGAATTGGATAACAAAGCCAAATTCTATGATGAATTGCTAAGTTATTGTTCGCCAAAATTTGAAAGTTCCATTCGTCAAAATGCCTTGGAAAATTTACTTTTTATAAACGAAAAAGACAAAAATGTATTACCTTTTTTAGTAAATTCCTTGACCAGTCATAAATGGCAATTCTCGAAATTTGGCAGAGAGAAAATTCGGTTGTTATTGAAGAATCAGAATGTGAGAAGCTATTTTGAAAGTCTTTTATTGGAACTTCCGGATAATGAAAAAACTCAATTGCAACGATTATTAGCAGAAAAATAATAAATTACCACATCAAGCTGACTTCATTTTTGATGTACGCCAAAGCAGCGTTACTTGGGGATTGCTTGTCCATTAAATCATTCAAAATCACTTCACGTAATTTGTTTGCATTGTCAACACTATCGCTTAAATTTGCTCTTCTAATCATTTGAATTGTAGCGTTTTTAGCCGTAACAATTATAGTCCAACATTCATCTGACATATAAATTTGTTGCGTTAAATTGTGATCAAATTCTTGCTCAATTTGTGCAATTACATAGTTTTCATAATCGTTTTTATCTTCAGATATTGGAGTAATTCGAATTAGTAATTTAGCAAGATTTATTCGTTCTAAAAATAAAGTCATACGTTCAAAAGCTTGCAAACGAATTGGCAACGCGTCTTTTTGAGCTTCTTTATTAAGTAAAAAGCGACGTCTTCCTTCTTCATTTTTTGTATGTAAATCAAAAAAATAATAGGCAACAACCCCTGTAATTACTGCTGGTAAAGTATAACTTAATAATTCAATTAATTTTGTAGTTTCCATTTTTAAATATAAATTGTGTTTGTTTTAGAATCAAAAAACAAATTAACGAATAAACAAATAAACTTATAGCTTACATTTGATAAAATTTTCAAAAAATGGATATTTCAATTTTAATCTTATTATGTATCGCCGCTTTTTTAGCTGGTTTTGTAGATGCAATTGTTGGTGGTGGAGGATTAATTCAAACGCCAATGGGTTTGATTTTAATGCCAAATCTTCCCGTTGCAACAATCATTGGAACACTTAAAATCCCTTCGTTTAGCGGTACTTTATTTGCAGCATTTCAATATTTAAAGAAGATAGAAATGAATTGGAAATTGCTAATTATTATGATGGTTTTGGCAGTTCCTTCGGCATTTTTAGGCTCTACTTTATTGACTTATGTGAGTAATGATTTTATGAAACCGTTGCTACTTGTCGTATTGTCGTTATTGGTGATTTATACTTATGTAAAGAAAAATTTCGGACAACATTCAGATAAATCTCATTCTACAAACCAACAGATTTTATATGCGGTTTTGATTTCCTTTTTCATCGGATTTTATGACGGTTTTATTGGTCCTGGAACAGGAAGTTTCTTGGTTTTGGCATTTGTTACTTTGCTTGGTTTTGATTTTCTTCAGGCTTCTGCCAATGCAAAAATGGTGAACTTAGCAACGAATTTCGGTTCGATTTGTTTGTTTATAATCAAAGGAAAAATCATTTGGATGATTGCAATTCCAATGGCTTTTTGCAATGCAATTGGTGGTTTTTTAGGTGCAAAATTAGCAATCAACAAAGGAAATAAGTTTATAAGAATTTTCTTTTTGGTAGTCGTAATTGGTACATTAATCCGATTTGGGTATGATGTTTTTATTGGAAAATAATCAGGTTGATAAAATTGTATAACTTCTAATTTATAGTTTGTTTTCATACCAAATTCTTCATTCTAAATTCTTATTTTTGTATTCAATATTGAAAATTAAAAATGCAAAAATACATTAGCCAACTTAACGAAGCGCAACAAGAACCAGTTCTGCAAAAGGACGGGCCAATGATAATTATTGCGGGAGCAGGCTCAGGAAAAACACGTGTTCTAACCATTAGAATCGCCTATTTAATGAGTTTAGGAGTTGATTCTTTTAGTATTTTGGCATTGACTTTTACGAACAAAGCAGCTCGTGAAATGAAGAAAAGAATTTCGGATATTGTAGGTTCCAACGAAGCAAAAAATCTTTGGATGGGAACTTTTCACTCTGTTTTTGCAAGAATACTTCGCTCGGAAGCTGATAAATTAGGTTATCCTTCTAATTTTACCATTTATGATACGCAAGATTCTGTGCGATTGATTTCGTCTGTTATTAAAGAAATGCAATTGGACAGAGATATTTACAAACCAAAACAGGTTTTAAGCAGGATTTCATCTTATAAAAATAGTTTGATTACTGTAAAAGCGTATTTCAATAATCCTGAATTGCAAGAACAAGATGCGATGTCTAAAAAACCTCGTTTGGGAGAAATTTATCAAAATTATGTAGAACGTTGTTTCAAAGCTGGCGCAATGGATTTTGATGATTTGTTATTGAAAACCAACGAATTACTGACCCGATTTCCTGAAGTTTTAGCCAAATATCAAAACAGATTTCGATATATTTTGGTTGATGAGTACCAAGATACCAATCATTCTCAATATTTAATTGTTCGAGCGTTATCCGATAAATTTCAAAATATTTGTGTGGTTGGTGATGATGCACAAAGTATTTATGCTTTTCGAGGTGCAAATATCAATAACATTTTGAATTTCCAAAAAGATTATGAAGGCGTAAAAACCTATCGATTGGAACAAAATTACCGTTCTACAAAAAATATTGTAGAAGCTGCCAATTCAATTATTGATAAAAATAAAACCAAATTAGACAAGATTGTTTGGACCGCCAACGACTTTGGTGCGAAAATAAAAGTACATCGCAGTTTGACCGATGGTGAAGAAGGGCGATTTGTTGCTAGCACTATTTGGGAGCAAAAAATGCAAAACCAAATGATGAATGGGCAATTTGCAATTTTGTATCGTACCAATGCGCAATCCCGTGCGATGGAAGATGCGCTTAGAAAAAGAGACATTCCTTATCGAATTTATGGAGGTTTGTCTTTCTATCAAAGGAAAGAAATTAAGGATGTTTTGTGTTACTTGCGTTTGATTATCAATCCAAAAGATGAGGAAGCATTGATTCGAGTAATCAATTATCCTGCGCGTGGAATTGGAGATACAACGGTTGAAAAACTTACAATTGCAGCCAATCATTACAAGAGATCGATATTTGAAGTAATGCAAAATATTGATAAAATTGACTTGAAATTGAATTCAGGAACGAAACAAAAACTGACTGATTTTGTTACAATGATTCAAAGTTTTCAGGTAATAAATGAAAATCAAGATGCTTTTTATATTGCAGATCATGTTGCTAAAAAAACAGGATTGGTTCAGGAATTGAAAAAAGACGGAACCCCCGAAGGTGTTACCAAAATTGAAAATATCGAAGAATTGTTGAACGGTATGAAAGATTTTACCGAAGGGCAAAAAGAAATTGATGGTGCTCGTGGTGCTTTAGCTGAATTTATGGAAGATGTGGCTTTGGCAACCGATTTAGACAAAGATACTGGCGATGATGATCGCGTGGCATTAATGACCATTCACTTGGCAAAAGGTTTAGAATTTCCAACGGTTTTTGTGGTTGGAATGGAGGAAGATTTGTTTCCAAGTGCGATGAGTATGAGTACTCGAAGCGAATTGGAGGAAGAACGTCGATTGTTTTATGTAGCATTAACACGTGCTGAACACCAAGCGTATTTGACGTATGCACAATCTCGGTACCGCTGGGGAAAATTGACGGACAGTGAACCTTCTCGGTTTATTGAAGAAATTGACGGTCAATATTTGGAATATTTAACGCCTGAAGAAAATAATTACAGGTACAAACCAATGATTGATAGTGATATTTTTGGTGATGTCGATAAATCAAAATTGCGTTTGGCTAAGCCAATAGGAGGAACGCCGCCAAAACAATACGGTGATGAACAACCAGCAAATGTTAGGAAGTTAAAGCCAATGAATTCAAATGCTTCTTCGGGTGCAGCCAATTTATTTGACAACAAATTAACGATAGGAAATGTAGTAATGCACGAACGTTTTGGAAAAGGTGAAGTCATTAATTTAGAAGGTGTTGGTGCAGATAAAAAAGCAGAAATCAAATTTGAAGTTGGAGGAATTAAGAAATTATTATTGCGTTTTGCAAAATTGGACATAATTGGGTAAACGCTTAAAGCATAAGGCAATTTAAATGGCACAATTCATAAAAATATACGAAGACAAACCAAACGAAGCTGCTATTAAAAAAGTGGTTGATGTATTGAAAAATGGTGGTTTGGTGATTTATCCAACAGATACCGTTTATGGTTTGGGTTGCGATATTACGAATACCAAAGCATTGGAACGCATTGCAAAAATTAAAGGAGTTAAGTTGGAAAAAGCCAATTTTTCTTTTATTTGTTCCGATTTGAGTCACATTTCAGATTATGTGAAGCAAATTGACACCGCAACTTTTAAAATCTTAAAAAGAGCCTTGCCAGGACCTTATACTTTCATTCTGCCTGGAAATAATAATTTACCAAAAGAATTCAAAAAGAAAACTACGGTTGGAATTCGGGTTCCTGATAATGCGATTGCCTTAGAAATAGTCCGACAATTAGGAAATCCAATTGTTTCAACATCCATTCACGATGAAGATGCGGTTTTAGAATATTCTACCGATCCGGAACTAATTTTTGAGAAATGGCAAAACCTTGTTGACATGGTAATTGACGGTGGTTATGGCGATAATATGGGTTCTACCATCATTGATTTATCTGGATTTGAACCTGTTGTTGTTAGAGAAGGAAAAGGAAGTTTGGATATTTTGTAGTTATACTATTGTTACAAATCCAAGTCGAAAGTCTTTCTTAGCAAATCTAAATTTGGGTTTTTTTCGCTCAAGCGATTGTATTTTTCCTGAACTGTAAAAGCTTGTTTTGTCGATACTTTTTCATTTACAATAACTTCAATTGTAATATTGTGGTTGTGTAAATGTCCTTTCAAATAGCCTAAAAGTCCCATTATTTCGGTTTCAAAATCTAACTTAGAACCTTGATTTGGCAATTCAAGTGTAATGCTCGTTCCGTTTAAAACGGGGTCATTTATTAATAACAACGATTCCATTATTTTATAACCTTTATCGCCCAAACGTTGAGCGTATTTGTTCCAATGCAACAACATATCGGTTTCGTTAAATACTTCTGTTGGCAAATGAACTTCTTCTTTTACGATAGATTTTCCAGCTTCCAAAAGTTCTTTTTTGGCTCGAATACTTGCCAATGAAAAAGCAGAAACTTTAGGTTCAGATAAAATATCAGAAGAAACTGTTATTGAAGAAGATACAATATTTTCAACGGGAATTGAAATTGTAGTTTCAACAGTTATTTGAGGTTCTAAAATTTCAATTATTTCAGGAATTATTTCTACGCTACTTTCTATTATTATACTTTCTGGAAGCGTTTCGACAACAGTAGATTTATCAGTAATTGAATAATCACTTTTACGAAAATGAGTTGGTGGAATTATATAAGATTCAACTTTTTTTTTTCTCCATCAAAAGTGATAGAGCCTAATTGCATCAAACAAAGTTCAACGAGTAAACGCTGGTTTTGACTGACTTTGTATTTCAAATCACAATCGTTTGCAATTTCAATTCCTTTCAATAGAAATTCTTGTGATGCCTTTTGCGACTGAATTCCATATAACTTTTGCGCTTGTTCACCAACTTCTAAAAGCAATAAAGTTGAAGGTGTTTTACTAACCAATAAATCTCTAAAATGAGAAGCCAATCCAGCTATAAAGTGGTGACCGTCAAAGCCTTTAGAAAGAATTTCATTATAAGCCAATAATAATTCTGGAATTTTATTTTCTAATAATAAATCAGTAATATTGATATAAGTTTCATAATCAAGAACGTTCAAATTTTCTGTAACTGCCTGACGTGTAAGGTTATTACCGCAAAAAGAAACCACTCTGTCAAAAATTGATAAAGCATCTCGCATTGCACCATCCGCTTTTTGGGCAATTATGTGCAAAGCATCGTCTTCAAAAGAAACACCTTGACTTTGCGCTACTTCTGCCAAATGTTCCTTAGCATCTTTAACAGTAATTCTTTTGAAATCAAATATCTGACAACGCGATAAAATCGTTGGAATAATTTTGTGTTTTTCGGTCGTTGCCAATATAAAAATGGCGTGTTTAGGTGGTTCTTCTAACGTTTTCAAAAAAGCATTGAAAGCAGCTGAAGACAACATGTGAACCTCATCAATAATATAAACCTTGTATTGTCCGGTTTGTGGCGGAATACGTACTTGGTCAATCAAACTTCGTATATCATCAACAGAATTGTTGGAAGCGGCATCCAATTCAAATACATTAAATGCAAAATCTTCAGTTGGATCATCATAACCCGGTTGATTAATTTTACGTGCCAAAATTCGTGCGCAAGTAGTTTTTCCAACACCACGAGGACCTGTAAATAATAGGGCGGAAGCCAAATGATTTGTTTCTATAGCATTCAATAAAGTATTAGTAATGGCTTTTTGTCCTACAACATCTTTAAATGTTTGAGGACGATATTTACGAGCCGATACTACAAATTGTTCCATAGAAAATTATTGGTTCACAAATATAGATTTAAAATTTCAAATTTAAAATTCTAATTTCTATAATTTCAGATTTATGAGTGTAGATTTCAGATTTTGTTGTCAATAGCTATTAATAGCTATTTTGGAATTTATAAAATTAGTTTGCCTAATTAATAATATACACGAATTCAGATATTACCTTAGATGGTTGACGTATCTTATTTTACTATGTAAGTAAATTGACAACCAACAACCATCAACTAATTCCCACATTATACAATACTCTTGCTGCAATATTATTTGAATTAGCGGAACCTCCAGTAACAAAAACTCCTTTTTCTCCAAAAACAGATTCAATTCCATATACAGTAGCTTCTTCATCGGGATTGTTTTCGCCATCATTTCGATAAATAGCTATGATTTTATAATTATTTGGGTGGTTAATAATCTCATTTTCATGAAGATTAAAATCGGTTACAAATCCCTTTTCATATAATTCCTTTAAGGCATTTATAACAGAGGAATAATGGTATTGCGTTTCCATTTTATAAGTATTTGATTCTTATAAATTTACAAATAATAAAAGGGGTATTAATTATAATTTTGTTAAAGTCTTTTTTATAAATGGCATTAAAAAAGTATATAAGTTGTAAATTTGCATCGCAGACCGCCTTATCGCCACGCTTATGTGTGGAGGAAAGTCCGGACACCAAAGAGAAGCATAGCGGGTAACGCCCGTCATTTCGAGCAATCGAGAGAGGACAAGTGCAACAGAAAGTATGTACAGGTAAGGCTGTAGTGAAACCAGGTAAACTCTATGCGGTGAAATTTCAAGTATATCAATAGTCAAGGGCTTCT
>CANINJ010000036.1 GCA_947468985.1 Bacteroidota bacterium | reverse complement strand
TATTGGATGTTTTTATAACAATTTCGTCTAATTTCTTATATTCATCTTCCATCGCTATATCCAAAATAACTTCTTTACCAGAAGTAACAATCACATTTGGAATTACAACTTCTTTATAACCTAAAACCGTAACTTTAATATCATAACGATCTGGGGTAATTTCGGTTAAAACATAATTCCCTTTTTCATCGGTAATTGCTTTGATTTCGGAATTATTTATTTGAACGGTTGCCCCAATTATAGGCGTTTGAGACAATTTATCCGTAACAATTCCACGAATATTTTGTTTGTTGTTTTGAGCGAATAAAGTTGTTGAAAGGAATAGAAATAATAGGTATTTTTTCATTTTTATAAATTTGATTAAAACAAAAATATAGTAACCAGTTTTAATTAACTATTTGAATTTGTTGAGTTGTTGAAAATTCGTATTGAGTTGTAATTGATTTATTATATGAGTATATCTAAAACTTTACTTACTTATATTTGAATAATAAATTCATACATTTTAGGGAAGGTAAAATTGTTGCGCATAAACTAGTAAATTATTGCGCAAGAAATGGAAGATTGTTGCGCAAGAAATAAAAATTGTTCAGCAACAATTAATAATTTTTGAGCAACAAATAAAAATTGTTGCGCAAGAAATGGAAACTTCAAAAAAAACTAATAAAATTGGGTTTAAATCTTTATTAATTTTACATTGATTTTCTTTTGAAATACATTCAATATTATTCTTTACATTTGTATTTATAAGGGTTAAACCTAAAATTATAAACAAAATTTGATTCTATGCAAAACATTCCTAGTGTTGACTTGCGTGATTTCCTTTCGGGCGAACCGGAACGTAAACAAAAATTTGTAAATGAAATCGGAAAAGCATTTGAAGATATTGGCTTCGTTGCTTTAAAAGGTCATTTTTTAGATGATCAATTGGTTGGTGAATTGTATGGCGAGATTAGAAATTTTTTCGCATTACCATTGGAAACAAAATACAGCTATGAAAACCCTGCTATTGGAGGGCAACGTGGTTATGTATCTTTTGGAAAAGAACATGCAAAAGGTCGGAAAGAAGGAGATTTAAAAGAGTTTTGGCACTTTGGTCAATACGTTGCTTCCGATTCTAAATATGCCGCAGAATATCCTGATAATGTTGAAGTTAATGAATTGCCACGATTTAATGTTGTTGGTAAAGAAGCGTATCAAATGCTTGAAAAAACAGGTATTTCTGTATTGCGAGCTTTGGCATTGCATCTTGGTTTAGATGAGTTTTATTTTGACCAATATGGTTATAATGGAAATTCGATCTTAAGACCAATTCACTATCCACCAATTACTTCGGAACCTGAAAATGCTATTCGAGCAGCAGCTCACGGCGACATCAATTTGATTACCCTTTTGATGGGCGCTCAAGGCAAAGGCTTGCAAGTTCAACGACATGATGGTCAATGGATTGATGCCATGGCGCAGCCCGATGAATTGGTTATAAATGTTGGAGATATGTTATCACGACATACAAATAACAAATTGAAATCTACTATTCATCAAGTGGTAAATCCGCCGAGAGAATTGTGGGGAACTTCGAGATATTCGATTCCATTTTTTATGCATCCTGTTAGCGATATGCGATTGGATTGTTTAGAAAGCTGCATTAATGGGGATAACCCTAAATTATACGACGACATTTCTGCTGGAGAATTTTTGCACGAAAGATTGGTTGACTTGGGATTAATTGCACCTCAAAAAGGAAAATAAAACATCTTCAGAAGTATATATATAATAATAAAGCCACTCAAAAGTGGCTTTATTATTTAAAACTTCAATTGATATACTTTATCTAAATCTTCATCGGAGCTGAAATTCACATTTAAATCGGTTACAAAACCCGAATTCAAACCGTACGCCCATCCGTGTAATGTTAATTCTTGACCGCTGTTCCAAGCTGCCTGAACAATAGAAGTTTTAGCTAAATCAAAGACTTGTTCTTTAACATTTAACTCAACAAAGGTGTTAAAGCGATCGTTTTCATCAGCAATTGAATCCAAATAATCTTGGTGCAAACGGTAAACATCTTTAATATGACGAATCCAATTGTCAATAATTCCAATAGAATCGTTTCCCATTGCTGCTTTTATTCCACCGCAACCATAATGCCCACACACAATTACATGCTTGACTTTTAATACATTAACGGCGTAATCTAAAACGCTTAGCATGTTCATATCGGAATGCACGACCATATTGGCAATGTTTCTGTGAACAAAAACCTCACCTGGTTTTGCACCAATAATCTCATTTGCTGGAACTCGACTGTCAGAACAACCAATCCACAAAAGTGGTGGCGTTTGTCCTTTAGCCAAATCTTTGAAATAATTTGGGTCTTTTTCCAAAGCGTTTTCAACCCAAAGTTTGTTATTATCTAATATTTGTTTGTAAAAATCACTCATCCCTATAGAATTTTAATTATGGTATAAAACTACTCTATTTTTATTAATCTTTAAAATAATGAGACATAATAATAACTGTATATTTTTAAATAAAAAATCATTAATAAAACGACCTTTTTATACTATAAATTAAATTGATTGTTTTTATATTTGCATCACAAATTACTATTGCTATGACAATTACACAATTACAATACGTATTAGCTGTTGCTGAACATAAAAACTTTACTCTTGCTGCTGAAAAATGTTTTGTTACGCAACCTACATTAAGTATGCAAATTCAAAAAGTTGAAGAAGAACTAAAAATTCAAATTTTTGACAGAACGAAGAAACCAATTCAATTGACTGATATTGGGCAAAAAATCGTTAATCAAGCCAAGAACATTGTCAATGAAGCCGATAGAATGAAGGATATTGTTGAACAACAAAAGGGTTTTATCGGTGGCGAATTTCGTCTCGGAATAATCCCAACGATTATGCCAACGTTGTTGCCAATGTTTCTGAATACTTTTATCAAAAAATTTCCTAAAGTAAAACTTATAATTGAGGAATTAAATACTGACGAAATCATTGTGAAATTGAAAAATGGTAATCTAGATGCTGCCATTGCTGCAACTCCTTTAAGTGAAGAAAAACTAAAAGAAATCGTGTTATATTACGAACCATTTGTAGCTTATATCCCTGAAAAACATCGCATTGCAGATAAAAAAGAAATTGAAGTTTCAGATTTGAATTTGGATGAAATATTATTATTGCAAGACGGGCATTGTTTTCGAGACGGAATTCTAAATTTATGTAAAAATCAAGATGTGGTATCGCTAAATAATTTTCAAATTCAAAGCGGAAGTTTTGAAACACTAATTAAATTGGCTGATGAAGGATTGGGTTTAACCCTTCTGCCCTATTTGCATACTTTGGATTTAAAGGACAATGACAAATTGAAATTAAAGCATTTTAAAGATCCAAAACCTGCTCGTGAAATAAGTCTTATTTTTCCTAAAACGGAATTAAAAATACAAATTATCGATGCATTGAAACAAACGATTTCTGGAGTTATTAGAGGTGCAATTGCTTTTCAAAATGTAGAAATTATAAGTCCACTTCCAAAAAAACAATAAAAAAAGGAGCTATTTAGGCTCCTTTAGTTTTATGATTTGACATAGATTAAACATTGTCTTAATTCAGGTTTTTTAATCGTGTAATTTAAAAGCCAGACTGTTAATTGTTCTATTTCGTAAGGCAATAACATTTTTAAAGCTTTTTCTAATTCTTTACAAAAAAGTTTAGGATCAAAACTAACTCGTTCCAAAATATTTTTCGTGTAAGCAACCATTGTTATTTTCATAAAATATAATTTATATTCGTTAAAATGGATTCGCAATCGAATAATCAAATTTAAAAAAAAATAAGTATTGCCTTTGTAAATAAAAAGTTAAAATTAAAACATTTCTTGTTAACCCTTTTATCTGCTGCTTAAATTACAAATTATAGTTTAGTTGCTCTGAACATTTCTCTTTTTCCCGGAGGACCCGCTAATTTTTCAACTGTAAAACCAACTTCAATCATACTGCGTTTTACAACGCCACGAGCTGCATAAGTAACCAAAACGCCATTTACTTTAAGTGCTTTATACATTTTTTCAAATATTTCTGTACTCCATAATTCAGGTTGAACCCGATATCCAAATGCATCAAAATAGATTAAATCAAATTGGTTTTCATCAGAAATTTCATCAAAAAATTGCTTCCTTTTAGTTAAAGTAAAATTGGATGAAATTGCATTTTTTTCTTCCCAATTGGATTGGTGCATTAATTCAAAAATTGGTCTTTCTTTTTCAGCATCTAATTCTGTAACGTAATTCATTTGTAAAACTTCTTCAGCTGATATCGGATAGGCTTCCACTCCTACATAATCAATGGTTTGCAATGATTTTTGAGATTCTAAAAATGTTATAAATGAATTTAAAGCAGTTCCGAAACCAATTTCTAAAATTGAAATCGACTTTCCTTGAGATAGTGACAATCCATTTTTTATAAAAACGTGATACGCTTCCTGAATCGCACCGTGTTTTGAGTGATAGGATTCATTCCAATCTGGTAAATGAATGGTTGTTGAACCGTCTAAAGTTTGCAGTATTTCTCTTTTCAAATTTACTTTATATATAATTTTTTAATTTTTGGAAGTGGTCCACCACATTTAACTTCGTGACAACGAACACAAGCGTTAACGCCATCATTAAAATGTTGTTTTGCGTTTTTAGGGTCTTCATAAATGAGTTCTTGCGCTTTAATAAAAAGTGCTGCTTGTTCCTTAAAAAAAGCATCATTGTCCGTTTCATCGGTCATTACGGCTTTATGAATTTGAAGAAAATGACTTGGAAATTTTCCAATTGTATCGCCTTTTTTAATGCGTTCTTTCAAATGTTCATTTTCAACATACATGCTTTCCATCAAAGCCGCCATTTCAGACATTTGATACATCTCAAACTTCTTGTCGGTTTTTGTATTTGATTCAGAAGTACATTGTGATTTCTCGGATTTTTTGTTACATCCAATTAGTAAAACTATTGAAAATAAAACTAGAAATTTCTTCATTTATTTTTTTATTAAAACTCCATCGGCCATAAAAGAATAAGTAGTTTTTGGTTTTACAATACTATCAATTGCAGCTTGAGATTTTCCTTCATCTTTTGCATAATGTTTTAATTCATCAACAGATTCAATACTTACAAAGGCTTTTCCGTTTACAATTACTTCTTCGTCTTGAGCATTTTTAGGAACAAAAAAAGCATAATCTTTAAATTTCACAAAAGCTTCTTTTTCATTTGGTAAAACCAATGTCATCCAACATCCTTTTTTCTGACAAACGTTTTTAATTTTAGATTTAAACTTGATATTTAATGTGTCTCCAGCTTTCAATTTGTCAAATTGCGTCAACATTTCATCATTGGAAATTACTTTATCATCGGAAATACTATCTCCAAAAAAAGCGTATTTATCTTGTTTTTCATTTTCTGTTGAAACAATTTCTTTTTTACAACTTGTTAAAGCAAAAAAGCAAAAGGTAAAAGCAATAATTTTTTTCATAATAATTTAATTTTTTAAATAGTAGTTGCAAAAATAGGAGTATTTTTATATAATTTAGATTGAAAATGATAAATTAACACTGTTATTAATCGTTATTTAGGGGAGTTCTAATTAAATTATAAAAAAATAAAATAGGTAGTGAAACAAATCTAATTTTTACTAATTTAGCCGAAATTTATAAATAGTTGCGTTTTCCATAAAAGAATAGCGTAAACCACTGTTTTATAATAATTTAAAGACACTAATTTTATAATAACTGTAATAATTATGAATTCATTAAACGCTAAAAAAATCAACATTACTAAAATTTCAACTTCAAAAATTGAATCCGTTGATTTTGAGCACCTTCCTTTTGGAGAAGTCTTTACAGATTATATGCTTACTTGTGATTTCGTAAATGGTGATTGGCAAGAACCTACAATAGTTCCTTACGCACCATTTTTAATGGATCCATCATCAAAAGTTTTTCATTACGGACAAGCTATTTTTGAAGGAATGAAAGCTTACAAAGATGAAAACAATGAAGCTTGGTTGTTTCGCCCTGAAGAAAATTTTAATAGATTCAATAAATCTGCAGTTAGAATGGCGATGCCAGAAGTTCCTAAAGATATTTTTATGGGAGGTTTAACACAATTGATTGACTTAGAAAGAGATTGGATAAAAAAAGGATTAGGAAATACTCTTTATATCCGACCATTTATGATTGCTACAGGAACTGGGGTAATTGCATCACCTTCAAATGAATACCGTTTTATGATTTTACTTTCACCAGCAAAATCATACTATTCAGGCGAAGTAAAAGTGATTGTTGCCGAACATTATAGTCGCGCTGCAAACGGTGGAATTGGAGCTGCAAAAGCGGCAGGAAATTATTCTGCTCAATTTTACCCAACAAAATTGGCAAACGAAAAAGGATTTCAACAGGTTATTTGGACAGATGATGCCACACATACAATGTTAGAAGAATCGGGAACAATGAACGTTTTTTTTAGAATTAACGACACCATATTTACAGCACCAACAAGTGAAAGAATTCTAGATGGTGTGACAAGAAAAAGTCTTATTTCGATAGCAGAAAGAGACGGAATTGATTTAAATATTCGTCCTGTTTTAGTTTCAGAAATCGTAGAAGCTGCTAAAAACGGCTCGTTAAAAGAAATATTTGGAGCTGGAACTGCTGCTGTTGTTACAATAATTAAAGGTTTTTCATACCAAGATAATTATTACGAATTGCCAGTAATTGATAATTCAATAGCATTAGAACTAAAAGACAAATTGACTTCAATTCAATACAAACTTGCAGAAGATACTTTTGGATGGACAGTTAAAGTATAATTATTTTATTTTATAATTTATCAACCCCTTAATTTATTTAGTAAACTATTAAATTAAGGGGTTGTTTTTTTTATAAAAATTCTTTAAATAATTTTTGAGAAATCAGGTTTGAAATAATTTGGTCCTTTCATCACTTTTCCATCTTCACGATAAATTGGCTTTCCATCGTGATCTAATTTGCTCATATTACTGCGTTGTATTTCATCAAAAACTGCTTCAATTTTGTGTTGTAAACCGTGTTCAATAATAGTTCCACACAAAATATAAAGCATGTCGCCAAGTGCATCGGCAATTTCAATTAAATCATTGTTTTGAGCAGCTTCCAAATATTCTTCATTTTCCTCTTTCATTAAATTGAATCGAAGGACATTTTTTGATTCTCCCAAATCAGATTTAGGACTTTCACTATATCCAATTTCAAAGGCAGTATGGAATTCCTTAACGGCATTAAGTTGTTTAATCATAGTATTTACATGTTAAATGATATTGCAAAATAGCAACTTTTGATTACAAATTTAGTATTTTTGTAAAAATAAAAATATATGTTTAGCGAGGGTCAATTAATTTTTGCAGGTTTATTCTTCATTTCGTTCGTAATCGCAATCACATATTCGTATAGAAAAGATGTTCTCGTTCATCGAAAAGTATATAAAGGAAGTTATAAAATATTGATTGGTTTTTTAATTTTTATTGCCCTTTTATTCGTCATAAAGATATTTTTCAAGCATTAAAAAACAATATACAATTCACCAAGCCATTTATAAAAGAATAATTATGAAAATTTTAAAATATATATTTTTACTCCTATTATTGACAGCTACAGCTTCGTCAATATTTATTGCAACGCAAAAAAGTAATTTTTCAATTTCAAAATCAAGACTAATTAATTCTAAAAAAGCGGGAGTTTATAATTATGTAAACGATTATAAAAATTGGGGAAATTGGTATGTTTGGGAAAAAGACAATTCGGCAATAAAATTAAAATATGCAAAAAAAACAACTGGAGCTGGGGGTTCTTATTTTTGGAGCGGAACAGACGGTATTGGAAAAACAACTACTGTTTTTGTAAAAGAAAATGATAGTATTTCACAAAAAACAGATTTTAACGATGCTATTTCAGAATCATCTTGGACTTTCAAAGATACTATTGGAAAAACAAAAGTTACCTATATAAATAAAGGAGAAATGCCTTTTATGTTTAAAATATATGCCTTTTTAAATGGCGGAATTGAAAAAATATTAGGCGATAGAATTGAAAAAAGTCTGGATAATTTAGACCGAAGTTTGGTTTATGAATTGAATACTTTTTCAATAAAACCAAATGGAATTGTAATCAAAAAAAGTACTTTTTATTTGCATCAAACCATTAATTGTAAGATTTCAAAATTGAATTATAATTTGAATATTATCATTCCAAATTTAATTACTTTTTCTAAAGAAAATAAACTAATATTAAATGGAAAACCATTTGTAATATACAATTCTTATGATGTTATAAAAGGAATTACAAATGTATCTGTTTGTGTTCCAATAAGAAACAGAATATTTACAAGCTCTGGAAGTGATATTAGTTGCAAAGAATTAGAAGCTTTTTCAGCATTTAAAACAACATTAATTGGTGATTATTCTCATCGAGATGTTGCTTGGAAAAAAGCAACGGATTATCTTTTGAAAGACAAACAAATTCAAAATAAGTCGATTCCTATACTGGAAATATTTACAAAAGGTTCGAGCGAAATCAAAAGACCATCCAAATGGGAAACTACAATTTACATAGCAATTCGGTCTAATTATATCACTAAAGTGCCTGCTATCAAAAGTATTGATGAAAATATAGAAGCATCTGAAATTGTTCCACAGCAATAGTTTTTTCAAACTATATTAAACCTTTTTTCTTTTTTGGATTCTAATCTTTAAATACATTTTTTGGAAGAAAAGGAATTTATACAAAATTTGCTAAATCCAAAGACGCAAAATGAGGCGTTTCAAAAACTCTTGTTAGAATACCAAAGACCGTTGTACAACCATATTCGGAATATCGTTTTGAATCACGATGATACGGATGATGTATTGCAGAATACTTTCGTAAAAGTTTTTCAAAACCTGAAAAATTTTAAAGGTGAAAGTAAATTGTTTTCTTGGATGTATCGAATTGCAACAAATGAAGCCATTACTTTTATAAATAAAAAAGCCAAACAAAATGGAACAACAAGTGAATTTTTACAAGCAAAAATAGTAGAAAACTTAGAAGCTGATTCCCATTTTGATGGTGATGCAATTCAAATAAAATTGCAAAAAGCGATTGTTAATTTGCCTGAAAAACAACAATTAGTATTTAAAATGCGCTACTTTGAAGAAATAAAATATGAAGAAATGTCAACGGTTTTGGGCACTTCCGTTGGTGCATTGAAAGCTTCTTATCATCACGCAGTAAAAAAAATTGAAATCTTTATGATTAAAGATTAAACCAAAGTAAATAAAAATTGTCTAACGAATATGAATGATTTTAGAATAAATAGTAAACACAAAATAGATTCTGGATTTAAAATCCCTGAAGATTACTTTGAGAATTTTTCAGAGAAAGTGTTATTGAAAATTAATAACCCAGAACCAAAAGTACTATCCATTTTTTATAAAAGAAAAACTTGGATTTCATCTGTTGCAGCAGTTTTAGTAATTTCGCTGTCGGTAACTTTATATACAAAAATAGCAGTGAAATCAAGCGAAGAAAAACTAACTTTGGAAAATTACATTACCAATCAATCCGAAATAAGTCAATACGATTTGGTTACTTTATTAGACGCAAAAGATATTGAAAAAATTAAAATTGATTTAAAATTAGACGATAAAAATATTGAAGAAGTACTTACTAATTCAAGTGAAATAGAAAATTATTTAACCGATTAAATACAAACTAAAATGAAAACAAAAATAATATTTACGATATTATTGTTATTACTTTCCATCAGCTTTTATGCACAAGAAAAGAAATTGTTAGAAAGGAAAGAACAAATATTAGAAAGGAAAGAACAAATAAAAGAACAAATCTATGCACTAAAAGTGGCGTTTATTTCAAATAATTTATCCCTAACTTCTACTGAAGCCGAAAAGTTTTGGCCAATTTACAATTCATTCGAAGACAAGCAATTTGAATTAAAACATCAAAAATCAATTTCAAATATCAAAAAAATGAATTATGATTTATTGAGTAAAATGTCTGATAAAGAAGCATTAGTAGTTTTGACTCAAATGGAAGCAAGTGAAGATGAATTGTTTCAATTACGAAAAAAATTAATCATCAACTTAAAAAGCGTTATAAGTCCCGTTAAAATAATAAAACTTAAAAAGGCAGAGGATGAATTTAATAAAAAATTATTACAACAGTACAGAAATAAAGGACCTAGAAGATAATTAGTATACTTAATTTTCAACTAAAGTCTTTATTCAATTTCAAATAAAAACGGTTCCAGAAGCATTTTCTCGGCTAATATTTCAATTCTTTCTGTAAGTTGTTCCGAAAAAATTAAGCGCTGGGTTCTCGCAATGCTATTCGAAATTCTCATAATTTTAGTTTCGTGACGCAATTTTAAAATAGCATCGGCATCATCAAGAATAAACATTTTTAGGCGGTTTATATTATACCCTGCTGTAGTAAACATATCGCCAAGTCGGTTTGGAGTTCCTATTAAAACGTCAATTCCTGTAGAAATATAATTTTTATCGTATTCCATATCGCCTTTATCATGAATTCCGTAAACACGTAAATCTGTTTTACTTCCTAATTGTTCGAAAAGCTCTTCCATTGCCAAAACTTTTGCTTTATCTTCAACGATTATCAATGCTCGAGGCGATTCTTCCCCTTCACAAACTAATTGCTGGATAACATTTAAAACAATAGTTGTTGATTTTCCGCTTCCTTTTGGTGAAATTACAATGCAATCAGCACCACTTTTCAATGTAGAAAATGTTTCTTGTTGCAAGTCATTTGCGTCAGTCAATCCAAGTTCAATTAAGGCTTCTTGAAGTTTTTCGTTTATTTTTTTTAATTTCATTTTATTGTTTTTTACACGAAGTTTCACAAAATAAAAAAGAAGATACACTACTATTAAATTATATTTCTTTGTGTCAACTTTGTGAATCTTTGTGAAATAATTTATTTACTTGCAAACAATTGCACATCAGTCTCGGAAATTTCATTACCTCCAAGAATGATTAAGCGTTCTACTACATTTCTTAATTCTCGAATGTTTCCAGTCCAATCGTATTCTTGTAATAATTTAATTGCCTTTTTAGAAAACGTCTTTGGAGCAATTCCTTGTTCCGCTGCTATTTTTTCTGTGAAATGTTCGATAAGCAAGGGAATGTCATCTCTTCTTTCGTTCAATCCTGGTACTTTTATCAAAATTACCGCCAAACGATGGTATAAATCTTCTCTAAAACGACCTTCTTCTATTTCCTTTTTTAAATCTTTATTGGTCGCAGCAATTACGCGTACGTCAACTTTGATGTCTTTATCGGCACCAACTCGTGTAATCATATTTTCCTGCAAAGCTCGTAAAACTTTGGCTTGCGCCGATAAACTCATATCACCAATTTCATC
>CANINJ010000035.1 GCA_947468985.1 Bacteroidota bacterium | reverse complement strand
ACGAAACAATAGTTCTGTAAGAGGAAATTCTGTTTACAATGGCGTTAGAAATTCAAACGGAATAACACCTCGAAGAAATGAAACGTCAACTCCGAGAAATACAACTCCAAGAGGCGAAATTTCTAATCCAAGAAGTTACACTCCAACAAGAACTGAAAATATTACTCCAAGAAATTATACGCCTACAAGATCAGAAACTCCAACTCCAAGAAGTGAAAGTTCTACTCCGAGAAGCGAAAATGTAACTCCGAGAAGTTATACTCCTACACGAACAGAATCTTCAAGTCCAAGAAGTGAAAGTGTAAGCCCAAGAAGTTATACCCCAAGTTCAAACTCGGGTGGCGGTTCTGGTGGTGGCAGATCAAACAGTTCAGGTGGCAGAAGATAATACAATCACGTTATTCATAAATTTGAAAAACATTTAACCTTAATTCTAAAAAAAATGAAAAAATATATAACGTTATTCCTATTAGGATTAGCAGTAACAACGATGCAATCACAGGACATTACTGATGCGATTCGATTCTCTCAAGACAATCTAAACGGAACGGCTCGTTTCAGAGCAATGAGTGGAGCTTTTGGTGCACTTGGAGGTGATTTTTCTTCTTTGAATGTAAATCCTGCTGGTTCAGCAATTTTTTCAAATAATCAAATTGCTTTAACTTTCAATAATTATGGCATTAAAAACAAGTCTAATTATTTCGGAACTTCAGTTGATGAAAACAGTTCATCTTTTGATTTAAATCAAGCTGGAGGGGTTTATGTTTTTAAAAACGAGGATCAGAAAAGTGATTGGAAAAAATTTAGTATTGCATTAAATTATGAAAATACTAATAATTTAGATAATTCTATATTTTCTGCTGGTACAAATACAACTCATTCTATAGACAGCTACTTTTTACATTATGCAAATCAAAATGGCGGAATTTCATTGACAAATGTACAATTGCAAACTGGCGAAAACATCACTGATTTATATAGCTATTTAGGTTATAATTTTGGATATAGTGACCAACAAGCTTTTCTTGGTTATCAAGCATTCATTATAAATCCAGCAATCGATTATAATGAAACTACAAATAGAAATTATGTTTCTAATATTCCATCAGGAGGAAATTATTATCAAGAAAATTCAATTGAATCCACTGGATATAATGGCAAACTAACATTCAATGCCGCTGCTCAATACAAAGACAAATTTTTCTTCGGCGTAAATATAAATTCCCATTTTGTAAATTACAGACAAATGAATAGTTTTTACGAAGAAAATTCTAACAACCTACTTTCTGGGGTACAACGATTGCGTTTTGACAATGATTTATATACGTATGGAACAGGATTTTCGTTTCAGGCGGGTGCAATTGCAAAAGTTTCAAAAGAAGTTCGTTTTGGTTTGGCTTATGAATCGCCAACTTGGTATGAATTAAACGATGAATTAAAGCAAGGTTTAGCTTCGGTAAGTGCCGATGCATTAGGAGAACTTCCAACAGTTTATGTAAACCCAAGAGTTACCAATGTTTACGCACCATATCAGTTACAAACTCCTGGGAAATGGACAGGAAGCTTTGCTTATATTTACGGGAAAACGGGGCTTTTAAGCATTGATTATTCATTAAAAGATTATAGCAATACTAAATTCACTCCAAAAAATGATTTTGCAACTACAAATCGTGAAATGGCAAATTTGCTAGATTTATCTAGTGAAATAAGAATTGGTGCGGAATATAGAATTAAAGAATTAAGTTTAAGAGCAGGTTATAGAATGGAACAAAGTCCTTATAAAGACGGAAAAACCATTGGAGATTTAACAGGTTTTTCTACTGGTTTCGGATATAATTTTGGAGGAACCAAATTAGATTTAACGTATTCTCACGCTCAAAGAGATTCCCAAAAACAAATGTTTGCTGTGGGATTGACCGATGCAGCCAAAATCAATTCAAAAATGAATTCTATTACAATGACTTTATCATTTGAATTGTAATAATAACATTACTACATTAAAAAGCCAATCCTAATCGATTGGCTTTTTTTTGACCTTATAATAGGAACAATTTACACAAAAAAACTAAACTTTAGCACTTGTATGTTTTTCAATATGTTCCTCTTTTGACAAATGCTCTTTGTACCAAGAAATTGAAAATTCTACCACCTCAACCAATTTCCCAGGCTCTTTAAATAAATGGGTCGCACCCGAAATCACCTGCATATCTTTTTCGCAATGCAAGCGACTAATTGCCAATTTATTCATTTCAATTACGGGATAATCCAACTCGCCAACAAGCAATAATGTGGGAGCAGTTACAGCGTGCAAATGATTCAAAGCCAAATCTGGACGACCACCACGACACACAACCGCTTTAATTTTGTTTTTGAAATGTGCCGAAGCACCAAGTGCCGAAGCCGCACCAGTGCTCGCCCCGAAATACCCGATTGGAATTCCCTTCACATTTTTATGATGCAACAACCAATCCGTAACTTCAATTAATCGTGATGTTAGCAAGTCAATATTGAACGTATTTTCATAAATCGTATCTTCCTCTTCCGTCAGCAAATCAAAAAGCAATGTCCCAAAATTTTGCTGATGAAGCATTTCTGCAACAAACTTATTTCGTGGGCTAAACCTACTGCTTCCGCTGCCGTGAGAAAAAATCACAATCCCATCTGCATTCTTCGGAATCGCTAATTCCCCTTTTAAAGTCACTGATTTCAAAGGAATTTCAATGTTTTTAGTTTTCATAATTAAAAGTATTAAAGTTGGTAAACAGCAAATTATTAATTCAAAATAGTTAGCAATTTAATCCGGAATTGAAGTTGTCGCACTCAACATTTCCATCACAACATCATCATCAACTTGCTCAAAATGCTCATAAAAAGCCCCTACGCCCCTGAAATAATTCGACGCTTCTATATATACAAATTCATCCGCCTCTTGCTGAAAAGTTTTCAAATCTTCATACGGCAAAACGGGAACAGCAACAATAATTTTGGCAGGTTTCAATTTCCGTAACGACTTAATCGATACCAAAACTGTGTTTCCAGTAGCAATTCCATCATCCACAAGAATTACGTTTTTCCCTTTCACATCAAGCGGTTTGTCATTTCCAACAAACAATTGTTGCTTCTTTTTCAGCACTTCACGAATCCTCAAAATCTCAGAATTGATATAATTTTTGGAAATATTTGGGTAATAATCCACAATTTCATCGTCCATAGTAACCGCCCCAATTGCCAATTCCTTATTATAAGGATGCGGAATTTTTTTAGACAAAATAATGTCCATCGGAAGGTTCAATTTTTGAGAAATAACATGCCCAACAGGAACGCCTCCTCTAGGAATTGCAAGGATTATTGAATTGCTATTTTCGTATTCCAATAATTTTTCAGCAAGTAACAAACCCGCCTCTTCCCTATCTTTAAACAAATCGTAATACATAATAATTGAATTAAATAGTTAAACCTATATAATTATAAAAGTATTGATTTATAGATAGTTATAAAATTATTATCGATGAAATGCACCTTTTTCAAGACAACTATTTTTTGGAGCTAATTCCAGCTTTCCGCTTCAAGTCCTCATTCAAAAAGTTATTTTCTAAACCAGAAATGGAGCTTCCTTTGGTCGCTCGTTTTTGGTAAGAGAAACTACCTTTTTTAATTCCGGGCTTTCCACTACAATCTGGGCTATGGGTTTAGCATTTTCAATTGCATTTATTTTTAAAATCAAAAATCCGCCTTGAAATTTTCAAAGCGTATTTTTAATTCCTTAAAGTAATTTTGTTTTTATTCCTGCAAATTCAGTTTGCTATTTTTTCGGCTGTAACCAAAATAAATTACCAAACCAATCAACAACCAAATCGTAAAATAAATCCAATTCCAAACACTAAGTTCCGCCATCATATACAGACAAGATATCAATCCCAATAATGGAATCAGCGATAAATTTTGACGGTACGACCAAACCGTTAAGAACATCAAAGTAATCAGAAATATCCACATTGGGATTTTATGCTTAAAAAGACTGAAACCCGTTTCAAATTTTTGTGAATCTGAAATTGGTAATGCTTTAATAACCGATTCATACTGCGTTTCATTTTCATTGTATTTGCTCAAAATAACTTCTAAATCAGGTTGTGAAGTGGTGATATTATTCTTATCAAAACCAGCCAAATAGGTGTAAACCAATTCCGATTGCGTTTTATCCAACGACGTTACAATAGCCTCAGGACTATTAATTTTCTTTTCATTAGTAATAAAATCCATCGTGCTTTTGTTGTTGTATTTAAAAGCATAAAACATTCCAGCCGCTAACAAAACTGGAATAACAAATTTTGAATTCACATAAGGAGTTTTGAATTTCCCACGAGGAATATCTGTTTTATTTTGCAATACCAAAACCCCTGCACAAACCAAAACAAAAGCAAATAAAGTTCCAATACTGCATAAATCTGTTACCATTGTAAGGTTCAAAAACAACGCTGGAATAGCCACGACAAATCCTGTTACAACAGTTGCATACGATGGAGTTTTGAATTTTGGATGCACTCTTGAGAACTTTTTCGGCAACAATCCATCACGGCTCATACTCATCCAAATTCGAGGTTGTCCCATTTGAAATACCAATAAAACACTCGCCATTGCTATCACCGCAGAAACACCGATTATGGCAGACATTACTTTTAAATCTAATTTTTCAAATACAAATAATAATGGATCACCAACATTCAAATCCGAATAATGAACCATTCCTGTGAGTACCAATGCAATTGCAATGTATAAAACCGTACATATTATTATCGCCCACATCATTCCACGAGGCAAATCTCGTTGTGGATTTTCGCATTCTTCAGCCGTTGTAGAAATGGCATCAAAACCAATATAAGCAAAAAATACTGCGGAAACTCCTTTCAGAATTCCACCAACACCATTTGGGGCAAAAGGTTTCCAATTGTCCATATCAACATAAAAAACACCGACTGCAATTACCAATAAAATGATGCATAATTTCACCAAAACCATCGCATTACTTGCATTTCGCGATTCTTTCATTCCACGATAAACCAACGCCGTAATTAAAACAATAATTCCCAAAGCAGGTAAATCGGCTACAATATGGAAGTTTCCAATTACTGGCGAAGTCGTCCAAGCCGAATAAGCAGCTTGCATTCCTGAACTCAAATTTTCAAAGGATTTCCCCCCTTGCATTAAAGCAGTTGCGTCTTTAAAACCATTGGAAGCGGTTAAATAATCCATTTGAACCCAATCGGCTAAAACTTGCAAATGCAAATCATATTTATGGTTTAAATTACCAATAATATTATTCATCAAACTCGTAAAATAATCACTCCACGAAATGGCGACCGTAATATTTCCAATGGCATATTCCATGATCAACGCCCAACCAATAATCCAGGCGATTAATTCTCCAAAAGCAACATAAGAATAAGTATAAGCACTACCGGATACAGGAACCATCGACGCAAATTCAGCATACGCAAAAGCGGCAAAACTACACGCTATTGCAGTAAATAAAAATAAGAATATTACAGCTGGACCACCATCAAAACTTGCTTTTCCAATCGTGCTAAAAATTCCGGCACCAATAATTGCTGCGATTCCAAAAGCCGCTAAATCTCTTGTTTTTAAATGCTTTCCAAGTGAATTATGTCCGTCTGCTTCGTTTTTGGCAACTTGTTTTAAAATGTCTTGGACGGTCTTTTTTCTAAATAAATTGGAGAAATTCATATTTTATATTTTGCAAGTTTAATTTAATAAATTGAAATTATTATTGATTTTTATTGATAAAACATCAAGTAATAAGTAAAACAAATATATAAAACCAAACTGAAATACAGTCTATTTGATTGGTTATTTAAAAAGCGTTATTTAAAATAAGAAAAAACTATCACTTCATAAAAATATATAATTGAAATTGATAGCTGACTATTTAGTTCCGTAGTACATTTGCAGTAATAAAAAGAATATTAATATTAAATTATAAATTATGTCATTAGTAGGAAAAAAATTCCCAAGTATTGCAGTTGACGCCATTTCAGAAATGGGTGACAACTTAAAAATCAACATTTTTGAAGAAGCGACACACAAAAACAAAAAAGTAATTTTGTTCTGGTATCCAAAAGATTTTACCTTCGTTTGTCCAACAGAATTGCACGCTTTTCAAGCTGCTTTACCTGAATTCGAAAAAAGAAATACCATTGTAATTGGCGCTTCTTGTGATACCAATGAAGTTCATTTTGCTTGGTTAAATACACCAAAAGACAACGGTGGAATTGAAGGCGTTACGTATCCAATTTTGGCTGATACCAACAGAAATTTATCTAACATTTTAGGAATTCTTGACATCGATTCAACCGAATATAGTGAAGAAACTGATTCTGTAATTATTGAAGGATCAAATGTAACTTTCAGAGCAACTTATTTAATTGACGAAACTGGAAAAATTTTCCACGAAAGTGTAAATGATATGCCATTAGGTAGAAATGTGAATGAATATTTACGTTTGATTGATGCTTACACACACGTTCAAACGAATGGTGAAGTTTGTCCTGCAAACTGGGAAAAAGGAAAAGATGCAATGACTGCCGATAGAAACAGTACTGCAGCATATTTAGGTTCTCACTAATTTTATATTTCAATAACAATGACAATTTCAATAATTAATTTTGAAATTGTCATTTAAATTCAAAACTATGTTAATCGAATTAAACGAAGATACTTTACAAAATTTAGTAGCAACAAACGAAAAAGTGGTGGTTCAATTTTCGGCTTCTTGGTGTGGAAATTGCAGAATTATGAAACCTAAATTCAAGAAATTAGCTTTAGAAAATGAAGCGGTTACTTTTGTTTTAGTGGATGCTGAAAATTCTCCAGAATCAAGAAAATTGGCTAATGTTTCCAACTTACCAACGTTTGCAACTTTTGTAAACGGAAAGTTAGTAAACGAAACACAAACGAACAAAGCAGAAGTTTTAACGGATTTGGTAAATGAAATTCTATAAACATGAAACTACCTGTAATTAAACATTTAACGCAATTTATTGAAGATAACGATCAAGATTATCTCATTGAAACTATTGAAGTTTTAGAAGCTTTAACAGAAATTCCATCATTGAAAGATGAAGAATTGGATGTAATTGGTGAATTAATTTCAAATATGTATGGTGCTCTTGAAGTTCATAAAATGGTAAAAGGCGGAATGGATAAAAAAGAAGCTTTGAACGGTTTTATGAAACGTGTTTTGGGCTCTATAGATAAGTAAATTGGATTTTATTCTACTTAATATCTAAATATTATAGGTGAAATTTTGATTAGATTGAACTCGGGAATCCGTGAATTATGTAACAAATTATTATAATTACATAACTTTTTAAGGCTATAAAAGCATGTAATTTGTACATGATTAAACAACCCTTAAATACAATCTAAATGATAACAGCTAAAACAAAAACAAAAAGTAAAATTGAAGCTACTAAAAGTAAAATTGAAGTTGCTAACAAAAATTTAATCGAAATTCAAAATCGTAAATCATTTTTTGAAAACGCTTTGGCTAACTTAAATAACAATCCTTTTAGAATAGTTATGCTATAATATAAGTTTCTAATTTACACTCCATCTAATTCATTACACAAGTACAAATCCACTCTAAACATTTTTTTGTTCGAGTGGATTTTTTTTATTTCTAAATTATATTTCATGTTCATTCGAAAAAATAAAATCAACAAAATATTCACTTTTTACGAAAAATTATTAAATTATTAAACAAATTTATTGTAAATTTATGAATTGTTTAATTTTTATCCAATTATAAAGAGCAACCTTTGTTTTTTTTTAGATACCTTTTCCTTTTAAAAAATAATATCTTAAAGAGTTATTCATAAATAATTTAATCGAGTTATAAACCTGAAATTTATGTTTCAGAATGTTTAGTCATTGTAGTTTTAAGAATAATTACTTTGACATCCCTATTATCATAACTTTTTATCAAAAGATAAGAAAGAGTTATTCTTAAATATTTAATACACTAAATCTCAATGAAAATATACATTAAGTATATGGTTAGCAATCGTTGCAAAGATGCTGTTAAAGAAGAGTTGAAAAAACTTTCTTTGCACTTTGTGATTTTGGAATTGGGAACTGTTGAAATAATGGAAACCCTAACTGGGGAAAACAGGGCTTTATTACAAAAGGGATTATTAGCATCTGGATTGGAATTAATGGATGATAAAAAAGCAATTTTAATTGAAAAAATTAAAACAATTATTATTGAAATGATTCACTATTCTGAAGAAAATATTAAAATCAATTTTTCTGAATATTTAAGTGAGAAATTACTTCATAATTATACTTATCTCGCTAATTTATTCTCGGAAGTTCAAGGAATCACCATTGAACAATTTATTATATCTCATAAAATTGAAAGAATTAAAGAATTAATCATTTATGGTGAACTCAATATAACTGAAATTGCATGGAAAATGAATTATAGTAGCGTTGCACATTTGTCCAATCAATTTAAGAAAATGACAGGTTTATCACCATCACATTTTAAAAAATTAAAAGACAAAAAGCGAAAACCAATTGAAGACATTTAGAATTTGCAATAACAAAATTCAGATTATCTTATAATTCAATAAACTCACTTTATGAAATTCCCCTTAAAAAAATCACCATTCTCATTATATTACTTTGTAATAACCATTATTGTGTTGTTTTTATCTTTTTTTTACTATCATTATCAAAAAGCGTTAGAAGCTGAAAAGCTAATGACGCAATCTCAAGAAATTATTATAAATAACCGTGTTATTCTAATTAATACAATAAATATTGAGACTGGATTTAGGGGGTATATACTTACTAAAGATAAAAGTTTTTTAAATTATTATGATAAATCTAAAATTGATATATTATCAAATTTGAGTTTAATAATGAATCTTACAAAAGATAATAAGATGCAACAAGCTCGTATATTATTATTAAAGAAAAGAGTAAATGAAAAACTTATAACTGTTTCAAAAAACATTAATTATTTTAGGAAAAATAATTTTAACATTATTGGGGAGTGGGAATTATTTAATAATGGGAAAAATCAAACAGAATCTATTAGGAAATTAATTGAAGAAATTAATAATAACGAATTAGTATTATATAACTTACATAAGTTAAATAATAATAAAGAAAATCAATATTCAAGATTAATATTATTTACAATATTAATCTTATTAATCTTGATTTCAATATTAATAATTAATAATATAAAAAATCAAACTATTAGAAATAATGAATTAATTGCTTTAACAGATTCTCAAAAATTATATTCAAAATATACATTAAGCTTAATTGAGGCTAGTCTAGATCCGTTGGTAACAATAAATACAGGGGGGGGAAATTACGGATATGAACGAAGCTACCGTTAGAATTACTGGTGTAGAACGTAATAAATTGATTGGCTCAGATTTCTTTGATTATTTTACTGAGCAACAAAAAGCCCGAGAAGTGTATCAAGAAGTTTTTGAAAAAGGTTCTGTAGCGGATTCCCCATTAACGCTTCGACATAAAGACGGAAAACTTACAGATGTATTATTTAATGGGTCAGTTTATAAAGATGATGAAGGAAATGTATTGGGAGTTGTAATTGTAGCTCGGGATATTGCTGAACAAAAATGGGCATTAGATTTGCGAATTGCGAATCAAGAAATGGCATATCAAAATGACGAAAAAGGAAAACGTGCTGCTGAATTATTGATTGCTAATGAAGAATTAGAGTATCAAAATGATGAAAAAGAGAAGCGTGCAAATGAGTTATTGATTGCCAATGAAGAATTGGCATTTCAAAACAATGAAAAAGAAAAACGTGCCAATGAGTTATTGATTGCCAATGAAGAATTAGCGTATCAAAATGACGAAAAGGAAAAACGTGCAGCTGAATTAGTAATCGCCAATGAAGAATTAGAATATCAAAATGACGAAAAAGAGAAACGTGCCAATGAATTATTAATTGCAAATGAAGAATTAGCATTTCAAAATGATGAGAAAGAAAAGCGTGCAAACGAGTTATTGATTGCCAATGAAGAATTAGAATATCAAAATACGGTTAAGGAAAAGCGTGCTGCCGAATTAATTATTGCAAATAAAGAATTGGCATTTCAAAATGATGAAAAAGAAAAACGTGCAGCCGAATTAGTTATTGCGAACAAGGAACTTTTATTTCAAACTGGGGAAAAACAAGATCGTGCTGCTGAATTAGTAATTGCAAATAAGGAACTTTTATTTCAAACTGGGGAAAAACAAGATCGTGCAGCAGAATTAGTTGTTGCCGATAAAGAACTTGATTTTCAAAATAAAGAAAAAGAAAAACGTAAAATTGAAAATAAAGCCTTAGAAGTTTACAGTAATTCCCTAAAGCAAGCTTCTCAATATTCTTTGAGTTTAATTGAAGCCAGCCGGGACCCATTGATAACGATAAATACAGAGGGGAAGATTACGGATATGAACGAAGCTACTGTGAGAGTTATAGGTATTGAACGTAAAAAATTGATTGGATCAGATTTCTTCGATTATTTTACGGATCAACAAAAAGCACGAGAAGTTTATCAAGAAGTTTTTGAAAAGGGTTCTGTAGCCGATTCCCCTTTAACTCTCCAAAATAAAGATGGGAAACTTACAGATGTTTTATTTAATGGTTCTGTTTATAAGGATGATATTGGAAATGTATTGGGTGTTGTAATTGTAGCTCGTGATATTGCGGAACAAAAGCGTATTGAAAACGAATTGATTGAAGCTAAAATATCTGCTGAAAAAGCAACTGCAATTGCGGAAGATGCTCAAACAAACGCAGAAAACGCATCCTTAATTGCAAGAGAAGCTGTTAAATCAAAACAACAGTTTTTGTCAAATATGAGTCACGAAATTCGAACTCCTATGAATGCAATTATTGGATTTACAAAGGTTATTCTGAAAACTGGACTTACTGCAAAACAGAAAGAATATTTAACAGCCATAAAAATTAGTGGAGATGCTTTAATTGTTTTGATAAATGACATTTTAGATTTAGCAAAAGTAGATTCTGGAAAAATGACATTTGAACAAATTCCTTTCAAATTAAATTTATCCATTTCACTGATGCTCCATTTATTTGAAACAAAAATTAATGAGAAAAATTTAAAATTAGAATTAGAATTTGATAAAAATATTCCTGAAGTTCTGGCAGGAGACCCTGTTAGATTGAATCAAATTATTTTGAATTTGGTTAGTAATGCTATAAAATTTACCTCAATTGGTCAAATTACGGTTAGTATTAATTTGCTAAATGAAGACGAAAATAATGTGTTTATACAGTTTTCTGTAAAAGATACCGGTATTGGAATTAGCAGTGAAAAAATTGAAGGATTGTTTGAAAATTTCCAACAAGCAAATAGTTCAACATCAAGAATTTTTGGTGGAACAGGATTAGGACTT
>CANINJ010000034.1 GCA_947468985.1 Bacteroidota bacterium | reverse complement strand
CAAAAAGGCGTGTTCGTGGGTTTTATGATGGCACCAAAAAAGAAGATATTCAGCGCTTAATTGAGGATATTAATTTTTTGTGTTCTGAGTAATTTAGTTAATAGATGGATTTCCATTCCACAAATTCATAGTGGCATTTGCTTAAAAATGTCATAAAACTGATAATTATCATTCGATTGAATATTATTATATTTACTTTTGTAATCTAAATTCAATCTAAATAAGGTTTGCGAACGACAATAAATTCTCTTAAAAAAGGCGAAAAAGCAATCATCAAAGACTTCGACATCGATACCATTCCATTAAAATTATTGGAAATGGGTTGTTTGCCAGGAAACGTGGTGGAATTACTTCAAATTGCGCCTTTTGGAGATCCTTTGTATTTGAATATTAATGGTTCGCATCTTGCCATTCGTATCGAAACTGCTAAAGAAATTGAAGTTGAAATTCTAAAATCCAACTTAAAATGAGTAGCAAAAACATAAATGTTGCCTTAATTGGAAATCCGAATACGGGAAAAACTTCTGTTTTCAATCAATTGACTGGTTTGAACCAACAAGTAGGAAATTATCCTGGAATTACAGTCGAAAAAAAGATTGGTTTTTGTAAACTGACTTCAAAAATTAAAGCAAATATCCTTGACTTGCCAGGGACTTATAGTTTAAACGCAAGTTCTATTGATGAAAATGTTGTCATTGAATTGTTGTTAAATAAAAACGATAAATTATTTCCAGATGTGGCGCTTGTTGTTACAGATGTGGAAAATTTAAAGCGGAATTTATTGCTTTTCACACAAATAAAAGACCTTGAAATCCCAACTATTTTAGTCATAAATATGGCGGATAGGATGAAATTTAAAGGCATTTCTCTTGATATTCCCTATTTAGAAGGGCAACTTAAAACGAAGATTGCCTTAATTAGTTCTCGAAAAGGCTTCGGAATTGATGAATTGAAAAATCTAATAATTAATTATAAATCACTTTCCAGCGAACCGTGTTTGAATGCGTCAAGTATTGATTCGGAATATTTTGACACTCTTCGTAAAACATTCCCAAATCAACTGCTTTATAAATTGTGGTTGGTCATTACGCAAGATGTGAATTTTATGAATTTAGAACGTAAGGAAATTCGTAATTCTTTTACAAAATCACATTCTGATTTGAAGCGTTTGCAACAAAAAGAAACCATAAAAAGATACCAATTTATCAATGATGTTTTGAAAGTTGGGCATAAAATTGACACTTCGATTGCCAAAGATTTCCGAAACAAATTAGACCGTGTTTTAACTCATAAATTTTGGGGCTATTTTATATTTTTCATGATATTATTTGTCATTTTTCAATCTATTTTTGAATGGTCAAAAGTACCGATGGAGTTTATAGATACTACTTTTGCATCATTAAGTGCTTTAGCAAATGAATCCTTGCCTTCTGGAGTTTTAACAAATTTGATTTCACAAGGAATAATTCCAGGAATTGGAGGAATTTTAATTTTCATTCCACAAATAGCCTTTTTATTTCTGTTTATTTCTATTCTTGAAGAAAGCGGTTATATGAGTCGTGTTGTTTTTTTGATGGATAAAATAATGCGGAAATTTGGACTTTCTGGGAAAAGCGTCGTGCCCTTAATTTCAGGCACAGCTTGTGCAATTCCTGCAATTATGGCAACCAGAAATATCGAAAATTGGAAGGAAAGATTGATTACAATTTTGGTTACGCCCTTCACAACCTGCTCTGCAAGACTGCCTGTTTACGCCATAATTATTGCATTAGTAATTCCAGATACAAGAATATTAGGCTTTTTAAATTTACAAGGTTTGACCTTGATGTTGCTGTATCTTTTAGGTTTTGGAATGGCTATTTTTTCAGCTTATATTTTAAATAAGATTTTAAAAATTAATGGAAAAACCTTTTTTGTAGTTGAAATGCCAAACTATAAATTACCAATGTTAAAAAATGTTGCCATTAATGTAGTTGAAAAAACAAGAGCATTTATTTTTGGAGCTGGAAAAATAATCCTTGCCATTTCAATCGTATTATGGTTTATGGCATCGTATGGCCCTGGGAAAAAATTCAATAATGCAGAAGCTATTTTAACTGCAAAAAACGAAAATACAAGTTTATCAAAATTAGAATTTAAGAATAAAGTTGCTGCCTATAAATTAGAAAATTCCTATATCGGAATTATGGGAAAAGCTATTGAACCCGCAATCTCACCCTTAGGCTACGATTGGAAAATAGGAATTGCAATCATAAGTTCATTTGCTGCAAGGGAAGTTTTTGTTGGGACTTTAGCAACCATTTATAGCGTTGGAGGCACTGAAAATGAAGACACTATAAAAAATAAAATGGGTGCTGAAATTAATCCAGAAACAGGCGCTAAAATATTCAATTTTGCATCTGGAATTTCCTTGTTATTATTCTACGCTTTTGCAATGCAATGCGCAAGTACATTGGCAATTACCAAAAAAGAAACGAACACTTGGAAATGGCCTTTAGGGCAACTAATTTTCATGACTGGATTGGCTTATATTGTAGCTTTAATTGCTTTTCAAATATTAAAATAAACCCCGATGGCTCAAGAAATAATCGCTTTTATCACTTTGGGAATTGCAATTGCTTTTTTGATTAAAAAATTCTTTTTCAAGAAAGATAAATCAAAAAATTGCGGTCCAGATGATTGTGGTTGTCATTAGTTTTAACGAACTAAATATCTTTTATTCAACCTGAAAAATAATTGAATTGGTTCAAAATACACAGAAATTGTCCTTTTAAATTATCGTCATTTCCAACCAACCGCCGTATCGCTATTGTCCCTATCGGAAAATATCTTATTTTTGCATAGATTCTGAACGCGTTTCAAGAATTTCTAAAAAACAATTATGATACAAAATCCAAAAAGATATACAATTACCGCAGCATTGCCTTACACGAATGGCCCAATTCATATTGGTCATTTGGCGGGTGTTTATGTGCCTTCGGATATTTATTCTCGCTATTTAAGATTACAAGGTAGAGACGTTTTGTTTGTTTGCGGAAGCGATGAACACGGAGTTGCTATTTCAATGAAAGCTAAGAAAGAAGGGGTTTCACCACAAGAAATCATTGATAAATATGACGGAATTATTCGTAAATCGTTTGTAGACTTTGGAATTTCTTTTGATAACTATTCCAGAACTTCATCCAAAATTCATCACGATACAGCATCAGAATTTTTCAAAAAATTATACGACAAAGGGGATTTTATAGAGCAAGTTACGGAGCAATTATATGACGCAAAAGCAAATCAATTTTTGGCAGACCGATTTGTAATTGGAACTTGTCCAAAATGTGGGCACGAAGAAGCGTATGGTGATCAATGTGAAAAATGTGGTTCTACATTAAATGCAACGGATTTGATTAATCCAAAATCAACCATTACGGGAGAAATTCCAGTAATGAAAGCTACAAAACACTGGTTTTTGCCTTTGGATCGATACGATGGATTTTTGAGAGAATGGATTTTAGTTGGACATAAAAATGATTGGAAACCTAATGTTTATGGGCAAGTTAAATCTTGGATTGACGGCGGTTTAGAACCTCGAGCGGTAACCAGAGATTTAGATTGGGGAATTGACGTTCCGGTTGAAGGAGCCGAAGGAAAAAAATTATATGTATGGTTTGATGCCCCAATTGGCTATATTTCTGCAACCAAAGAATGGGCGTTGCGTGAAGGAAAAGAATGGGAGCCGTATTGGAAAAATGAAGATACAAAATTGGTTCACTTCATTGGAAAAGACAATATTGTTTTTCATTGTATTATTTTTCCAGCGATGTTAAAGGCTGAAGGAAGTTATATTTTGCCCGATAATGTTCCTGCAAATGAATTTCTGAATTTGGAAGGAAACAAATTATCGACTTCAAAAAATTGGGCGGTTTGGTTGCACGAATATTTGGAAGATTTTCCAAATCAGCAAGATGTTTTGCGTTATGCGTTGACTTCAAATGCACCAGAAACGAAGGATAATGATTTTACTTGGAAAGATTTTCAGGCGAGAAACAATAATGAATTGGTTGCTATTTTTGGTAATTTTATAAATCGTGTAGTGGTTTTAACCAATAAATATTACGAGGGAATTGTTCCAAATCCAAATTCTTTTTCAGATGTGGATAATGCTACTTTGACTGAATTAAAAGCGTATCCAGCCGTAATTTCAAGCTCAATTGAGCGCTACAGATTTAGAGAAGCTTTAGGCGAATTGATGAACGTTGCCCGTTTGGGAAATAAATATCTTGCCGATGAAGAACCTTGGAAAGTAATAAAAGACAATCCAGAACGCGTGCAAACACAGATGTATGTAGCCTTGCAAATTGCAGCAGCATTGAGTTCTCTTTGCGAACCATTTTTGCCTTTTACAGCCACTAAACTTTCAAGGATTCTGAAAATAGAAAGTAAAATTGATTGGAAAACAGTTTCCGAAACTTCTGAATTGATTTCTTCGGGGCACATAATTGGAGAGGCAGAATTGCTTTTTGCTAAAATTGAAGATGAAGAAATTCAAAAACAAATGGATAAATTGGAAGCTACGAAAGTGGCAAATAAAGAAGAGATTGCTTCGTCCCTCGCAATGACGGAACCTCAGAAAGAAACAATTCAATATGAAGATTTTGCTAAAATAGATTTGCGTGTAGGAACGATTTTAGAAGCTGAGAAAATGCCAAAAGCAAACAAACTTTTGATTCTTAAAATCGATACAGGTATTGATGTGCGCACCATTGTTTCTGGAATTGCTGAGAGTTTTTCGCCAGAAGAAATTGTTGGAAAACGCGTTACTGTTTTAGTAAATTTGGCACCAAGAAACCTTCGCGGCGTGGAAAGCCAAGGAATGATTTTGATGACTACAAACGCAGAAGGAAAATTGGTTTTTGTAAATCCTGATGTTGATGGAGTTTCAAATGGAGAAACTATAAACTAGATGAACCTAAAAGTAATTGCATTCGATGCCGATGACACTTTATGGCACAACGAACCTTATTTTGATGAGGCCCAGGCACGTTTTTGTGTATTGTTTCAAGATTTTGCTTCAAACCAAGAGATATTAGGTTTGATATTAAATCATCAAATTACAAATTTACCCCTTTATGGTTTTGGAATTAAAGCATTTACATTGTCGATGATTGAAACGGCATTGCAATTAACCAATCATACTATTTCAGGAAAAGGAATTGAAAAAATTATTGCCATTGGCAAAGATTTATTGCAAAAACCAGTAGAATTATTACCAGAAGTAGAAACCGTTTTACAAGAATTACAAGGAAAATACAAATTGGTTGTTGCCACCAAAGGCGATTTAAAAGACCAACACCGAAAACTTCACGACTCTGGAATTGGCGCTTTTTTTCATCATATAGAAGTTATGAGCGACAAAACCGAATTGGATTATCAAAAAATGTTAGGCCGCTTGGATTGTAAATCACCAGATTTTTTGATGATTGGAAATTCACTTAAATCGGATGTTTTGCCTATTTTGAATATTGGTGGTTTTGGGGTTCATATTCCTTATCACACCACTTGGGAATATGAAAAAATTGATTTCGAAATTGAACACGATAATTTTTATTCCTTTGTAAATATTACAGAAGTTTTGCCACTATTGCTATAAGTTGATTTAATTTCTCTGATTATCAAAAACATATAAATTGAAACAAAAATTAGATCTCGATACTTGGAATCGAACAGAACATTTTCATTTTTTCAAGCAAATGGGAGAGCCTTTTTTTGGTGTTACTGTAACTATTGATTGCACCAAAGCGTATGAAAAATCAAAAGCCGAAAATTTTTCTTTTTTCATTTATTATTTACACAAAACTTTGGCTGCTGTAAATGCAATTGAGTCGTTTCGATTTCGTATTTCTGGAGAGGAAATATATGTTTATGATGTTATAAATGGTTCTGCAACCATAAGTAGGGAAGATGGAACTTTTGGGTTTTCCTTTATGGAATACAATGAAGATTTCGCCGTTTTTTCAAAAATAGCGTTGGCTGAAATGGAACGAATTCAAACTACAAAAGGACTTTTTACTCGAACGTTTGAAAGTGATAATTTGATTCATTTTTCAGCAGTTCCTTGGATTGATTTCACCTCACTTTCGCACGCACGAAGTTTTACTTTTGCTGACAGTTGTCCTAAAATTTCTTTTGGAAAAATGAGCGTTTCGGAAAACGGAAAACGAACAATGCCAATGTCTGTTCATGTGCATCACGGGTTGATGGATGGATTGCACGTTGGACAATTTGTAGATTATTTTCAGGATTTGATGAACGGTTGATTGCGTTGAAAATTTTTTCCACGGATTAAAAGGATTTCCAAAGATTTTTTTTAAATTTAAAAAAGAATTCGTGATAATTCGTGTAATTCGTGGCTGAAAAAATTAATTGTTATTCTTACCTAAATAACCATAAAAAAAGTCGCAGTTGACAGAATAACTGAAAACTGCGACTGAACCTTTTTCCTATTTCCCCTTTGCAGGTTTGCTTCGCCAGTTCGCTATCGCTCGGGTGGGGGCTTTACTTTCCTAACATCAGTAATTCATCAATTACGACTTCGGTGACGTACCGTTTTTCTCCGTTTTTGTCTTCGTAACTTTTGTGGGTTAGTTTGCCTTCGATGGCAATTTCCTTGCCTTTAACTACATATTTTTCTATGATTTCAGCGGTTTTCCCCCAAGCAACAAGGTTGTGCCATTGGGTTTCTTCAACTTTTTCTCCTTTGTCGTTTTTGTAACTTTCGTTTGTAGCGACGTTCAATTTTGCTAATTTTTTGCCTCCGTCGAATGTTTTGATTTCTGGATCATTACCAACGTGTCCGATTAACTGTACTTTGTTTCTTAATGTGCTCATGGCGTTTAAAATTTAAATGGTTTGATCTGAACTCGTTTCAGATTCTATGTTTTGCCGATACTTGTTTGATTTCGACATTGCAAAGATGTGGCGACTTCCAAAATTTATTCGGTTGTTAACTGCTTACTTTCGGTTGTAGTTGTTTGTAAGCGTTTGTAATTGGAAATTTATGAGTATATTTGGTTGATTGTAAAAGAATTAAAAAAATATGGGAAATTATAAAAATCTAGAAAAACTAAAATTTCCAATAGGAAAGTTTTCAAAACCAGATTTTATTTCACAAAACGATTTGAATAATTGGATAAGTGATATCGAAATTTTCCCTACTAATTTGATGAAATTAACTCAAAATCTTTCAACCGAAAAGTTAAATTGGATTTATAGACCTGATGGCTGGACCATAAAACAAGTAATTCACCATTGTGCAGATAGTCATATTAATAGTTTTGTTCGATTTAAACTTGCTTTAACGGAAGATCTTCCAATAATAAAACCATATGAAGAAGCAAAATGGGCTGAACTCATAGATGGAAGTTCTGATAGTATTAAGCCATCATTACAAATAGTTGAAGGGGTTCACGCTCGTTGGGTTTTACTTTTAAAAACCTTTAAAGAAGAAGAATTAAAGCGAAAGCTTATCCATCCAGCAAATAACAAAAAATATTTTCTCGACGAAATGATTGGTCTCTATGCTTGGCATTGCAACCATCATTTGACGCATATTGAACAAGCATTGTTAAACAAAGGGAAATTTAATATTCAGGAATTATGAATAAAACGTGTTTAGAATGTGGAGAAAAAATTGTGGGTCGCGAGGACAAAAAGTTTTGTAGCGACGGTTGTAGGAACTCGTATAACAACAAAATTAACAAGGATAGCACGAATTTTATGCGCAATGTGAACAACAAATTGCGAAAAAATTATCGGATTTTGAGTGCTTTAAATGTAGATGGGAAATCGAAAACAACACGAACAAAATTATTGAGCAAGGGATTTGATTTTGAGTTTTTCACTAACATTCTGAATACCAAAACTGGAAATACTTACTATTTTCTTTACGACCAAGGTTATTTGGCTTTGGAAAATGATTATTTTATGCTTGTTAAAAAAGATATTTAACTTCTAATTTACTTCAAATGAAAAACAAATTCTCATCACTTTTAGCAACAGTATTCATTGTTGGAATTATTGGATTGATTTATTTTTTTATGATGCCACAATGGGTTTCAAAGGAAGAAGGTTCACTTTCTGAATTTTCAACGAAGCGGGCTTTGGGAAAAGTAAAAATAATTTCGGAAAATCCACATTATATAGGTTCTGAAAATCATAAAATTGTTGGTGATTATTTGGTTAAAGAATTACAAAGTTTGGGTTTGGAAGTTCAAATTCAAGAAGGAACGACGCTTTCTGATTGGGGAAATTTGACAAAATCTAAAAATATTTTAGCGAGAATTAAAGGTTCTAATAGCTCGAAAGCGTTGTTGTTGCTTTCGCATTATGATAGCGCGCCCCATTCGTATTCTCACGGCGCAAGTGACGACGCATCTGGAATTGCAACAATTTTAGAAGGGATACGTACCTTTTTGTATAATAAAACACCTCATAAAAACGACATCATTATTCTGTTTTCGGATGCCGAAGAATTGGGTTTGAATGGCGCGGCACTTTTTGTAACCAAAAGTAATTGGGCGAAAGAAGTGGGTTTGGTCTTGAATTTTGAAGCGCGCGGAAGTGCTGGTCCAAGTTATATGTTGATGGAAGTTAACAAGGGGAATGCAAGTTTGGTTAAGGAATTTACGGCTGCAAATCCGAGGTTTCCAGTTTCCAATTCGCTGATGTATAGCATTTATAAAATGTTGCCCAACGATACCGATTTAACTGTTTTTAGAGAACAAGGAAACATTCAGGGATTTAATTTTGCGTTCATTGACAATCATTTCAATTACCACACGGCGCAAGATGATATTGATCATTTGAGCTTGAAAACATTGGCACATCAAGGAGCTTACTTGATGCCGTTATTGAATTATTTTTCAAATTCGGATTTGAGTTCTTTGCAATCTTCGGAAGATTACGTTTATTTTAATACACCATTTTCATTTGTGAGTTATCCGTTTTCTTGGATTTTTCCAATGTTAATTGTGGCGTTTTTAATGTTTTTATTTTTAGTTTTTATTGGTCTTGGGAAACGCGTTTTGGTGTTTTCAGAAATCGGAAAAGGGTTTTTGAATCTTTTTGGTTCATTGATAGTTTCAGGAATTGTGACCTTTTTTGGGTGGAAATTGCTGTTGAATATGTATCCACAATACAATGATATTCTTCAAGGATTTACGTATAACGGGCACGATTATATTGGTGCTTTTGTGTTTTTGAGTTTGGCGATTTGCTTCTTGTTTTACGTAAAATCGGATTCGGAGAACAAAACCGAAAATTATTCTGTAGCGCCATTATTTATCTGGATTATCATGAATTTCGCGATTGCTTTTTATTTGCCTGGAGCGGGATTTTTTGTAATTCCATTGTTTTTCAGTTTATTTATGTTGGCTTATTTTGTTACCACTCAAAAATCAAATCCTACACTGAATTTAGTTTTGAGTATTCCATCGCTAATTATTTTTGTACCTTTTATAATTATGTTTCCTATTGGTTTGGGATTAAAAATTTTGGCTGGAAGCGCTGTTTTGACAGTTTTAGTTTTCGGATTATTACTACCCATTTTTGGAGCTTTTCCTAAAAAAGGAGTTTGGGCATTTGTACTGTTTTTAATTTCGATTGGCTATTTTTCGAAAGCACATTTCAATTCCAATTATGCGAAAGGAACAGCAAAACCGAACAGCTTACTTTATATATACAATGCAGATTTAGACAAAGCCTTTTGGGTAACGTATGATTTGAATTTAGACGAATGGACGAAAACGTATTTAGGGGATAATCCAAAAAGTGCTCGAAATTTAAATGATAATCCGTTGTTTAGCAAATACAAATCGGGATTTACGTATTCAGCTGAAGCCGATGTAAAAGAAATTAGGGGGCCTAAAATTGAATTTTTTCAGGATAGTATTGGCGGTTCACAGCGGTACATAAAAATGAAAATTTCACCCAATAGAAATGTAAATCGCTATGATATTTTTGCAAATGAAAAAATGATTTTCTATAATTTGAAGGCAAATGGAGCGACTGCTTTGGCGCAAAAAGGAAGTTTGTATTTGCGTAAAGGGAAGCGATTAATTAGTTATTATGTTGTGGATAATGATCCGTTGGAATTGCAGTTTTCTATTGCAGTAAATGCTTCTTTTGATATGGATTTGATGGAAAGTTCTTTTGATTTATTGACCAATCCAAAATTCAGAATTACCAAAAGATTGCCCTGGATGATGCGGATGCCGTTTGTATTGAATGATGCGGTTGTAATTCAAAAGAAAATTGTGCCTTCAATTGTTATTCCTAAATCTAAGAATCGCAGATTAAATAGTTTGATTGCAAAAGATAGTTTGACAGTTATTTCAGATTCTATAAAAGCCATTAAATAATGACAAAAATTAGCATTCTTGGTTGTGGTTGGTTGGGATTTCCATTGGCGAAAGCCTTATTAGAAAAAGGCTTTTCTGTTAATGGTTCGACGACTTCAACGGAAAAAATTTCAACGCTAAAAAATGCTGGAATATCCCCTTTTTTAATTGAATTGGGAGAAGTTGCTAATAAGGGAAATGTATTCGAATTTTTAGAAGGGAGCCAGATTTTAATTATAGATATTCCGCCAAAATTAAGAGGAACTGCAACTGAAAATTTTGTTACAAAAATTAAAAATTTAATCCCTTTTATTGAAAAATCAGGAATTAAAAAAGTTCTGTTTGTGAGTTCCACTTCTGTTTATTCTGATGAAAATAAATTGGTAACAGAAGAAACAATTGCAAATCCTGATACCGAAAGCGGCATACAATTAGAAGCGTGCGAGCAACTTTTACAAAACAATTCTCGTTTTGAAACTACGGTTGTGCGATTTGGAGGATTAATTGGCGAAGACCGAAATCCAATTCGTTTTTTGGCTGGAAGAACTAACATTGAAAATCCAAATGCACCGATAAATTTAATTCACCAAGAAGATTGTATCGGGATAATTATAAAGATAATTGACACTAATTGTTGGGGTGAAACCTTTAATGCTGTTGCGCCTTTTCATCCGAGTCGGGAGGCTTATTATACTCAAAAAGCAAAAGAATATGACTCAGAACTTCCTATCTTTGCGACTTCAAAACCTTCAATTGGGAAAACCATTTTATCCGATAAATTAGAAAAAGTTTTGAATTACCAATTCATTAAAGACAGTTTATAAAATTGATACAAAAAATAAAAAGCGGAATTCAATCTAAAATAAGTTCCGTGGGACTACCAATTTTGGCGCTTTGTTGGGTGAGTTTTTTTTGGGGAACAACTTGGATTGCTTCCAAAGAAGGCGTGAAATATATGCCCGCTATACAACTTGTGGCTATCCGTCAATTTCTCGGTGCTACTTTATATCTTTCTTATTTTCTTTTCAAAAAAACCACTTGGCCAAAAGGCAAACAATGGAAAACAATCTTCATTTTGAGTATTTTGAATTTTGTTTTGAGCAACGGTTTAAGCACTTGGGGCGTGAAATATATCAGCAGTGGATTGGGTGCAATTATTGGCGCTTTGGTTCCACTTTGGGTTGTAATTATTAGTCTTTTCAATGGTGAAAAATTAGTAAAATTATCAATTATAGGTTT
>CANINJ010000033.1 GCA_947468985.1 Bacteroidota bacterium | reverse complement strand
ATAACCATAGCCATAACCTTTTTCAGAAACAGTGTCGTTCAATAAAATTGACATGTTAGGCAATTTGTTTTCATTAAATAAATTTTTAGGAATATTAAGCATCCTTTTGTCCAAATAATTAGCACGCACAACATAAACAAAAACATCTGCAAATTTTGCAATAATAGCGGTATCTGTAACTAAACTAATTGGAGCAGTATCAACAACAATATAGTCATAATCTTTTTTTAATTGATTAAAAAGGGATTCCACTTTTTGCCCCATTAATAATTCTGCTGGATTTGGAGGAATAAGTCCTGCTGGGAAAACATAAAATGCTTCAAAGCCAGGTTGTTTGACAATGTAATCCTCTAATTTTCCATCATTAGAAGTTAAATAGCTAGTAACCCCATTATCAGGGATTTGCAAATACTCATCAATTTTAGGATTTCTAATATCCATACCTAAAAGCAACACTTTTTTTCCAGAAGTTGCAATTGTAGCAGCTAAATTTACTGCTATAAAAGTTTTTCCTTCTTTAGGGATTGTAGATGTTACAAAAATTACTTTTGCAGTACCTTCAGAAACTTTATTTAGCATAAATTCCAAATTGGTTCTAATAATTCTTAATGCTTCTGCCGTTCCTGTTCTTGAAGTAGTGCTTATTATTTCATTACCATTATCGGAATGTGGCACATCTCCCAAAAACGGAATGGACATTTTCCCTTCAATATCAAAACGACCTTTTATTTTAGTGTCAAATAAATCCAAAAGAAATAAAATTGTGAATGGAACTAACAAACCTAATATGATTGCTATTAGATATATTATATCGCTTTTTGGTGAAACTCGAATATTTTCTGCTTTTGCATCATCAATTACTTTAGCGTTTGGAGCAGTTATCGCTAACTTTATTGCTGTTTCCTCTCGCTTTTGCAATAAATACAAATATAATGTTTCTTTTATTTGTTGTTGTCTTCCTAAAGAACGAGCTTCTTTTTCGAGTGTAGGAATTTGAGAGATTTTTCCAATTGCCAAATTATTTTGCTTTGCTAAATCACTTATAGTAATTTTTAATGTATTTTTCTGTTGCTCTAATCCAGAAATCAAATTAATTTTTAACGTTTCTAGTTTTTTATTAATATTCTGAATTACAACATTTTTAGACCCCGCATTTTTCAATAAGCGATTACGCTCTATAACTAATTGATTGTATTGGTCTATAGATCCTGAAGAAGTATTATTCGCAGACATTACGGTTGGCGGAATCAATTCTGACACTGACGATTTTTTTACATAATCGGTCATTAGCTGAAGTACTTTCAGTTGTGTTTCTAACTCAATTCCTTGTTTTTCAATACTGGCAGCATTTCCTACAAACAATCCAGCTTCTGTGGTAATGTCTGTTACACGGTTGTTTTTCTTAAAAATTTCTGTTTGTTTTTCAACACCCCCCAATTCTTCTGTAATGAAATTAATTCGTTGATTGATAAACTTAGACGTATTTTCAGACACTAAGTTTTTATCGGTAATTGCATTTTTATTATAAACTACAATCAATTCATTTAAAAAATCTACTGCTTTTTCCTTAACAGGATCTATAATTGAAATTTCTATTATACTTGAAGATTTACTCAATGGAGTAATTACCATTCTCTTTTTATAACTAATAGCAACATCCTCTAAAGGGAGAATTGTAATGTTAATTTTAAAATCATCACCCCAACTATTACTATCAAAAAATAGGTTTTTAAGAATAATAAATTTTGAACCTTCTACTTCTATCGATTGCCCATATTTAAAATTACCGATTTTCACCTCTTTATTATTAAATAAAGAATAGGTGTTATTCGTTATTCCTTCAACAAAAAAAACATGGTTTTTATTATCAAAATCAACGGGTGTTTTTGAGAAAATAATTTTTATTGGAGAATTTTTATAAATATCTTCTTCTTTAACACGTCCTTTATTTAAATATAAAACATTCAAAGCTATATCCTTAACTGCAACACTAATTATAGTTCGTGATTTTAATATTTCTATTTCATTTTCAACACTGTTTTTACCTCCTGATACTATTGCTAAATCTGAAAATGCAGAAAGTTCATTCATACCGCCCTTTTTATCATCAATAATTAGTACAGAAGTAGTTGCCTTATATTGTGATACCGCATATCGCAAATAGGTGAATGAAATTAATATCGCTATAGTTACTGAAATCAAAAACCAAATCCATTGGTTTAAATATCTCTCGAGAAGTTCTTTTATATTAAAATCTTCCCCCATACTATTTGGCGCTACAGTTTGTTTGTTTTCCATGAATTAATTTATTTGATAACTAAAAATAGTATTGTAGTTACTAAAGACAGTATTGAAACTATAATAGATACATTGGGTCCAGGGTGAATGCTATTTTCAACGAATGTAAAATATAGAACAACAGCTATAAATAGTCCAAATTGTATCGCAAATTTCATCAAACCAGAAACAATTATAGAAAGTGGCATAATGAGTCTAGGAAAATAGACTTTACCCATCACAGCAGCATTGTCTTTGAAAACAGTGGATGTTTTGGTTAATGCTTCTGAAAAATAGTTCCAAATGGTAATTCCCGAAAGATAAAATGCCATTTGAGGAGTACCATCTGTAGATAATTTTGCAATTTGCCCAAACAATAACACATACATTAAGGTAGTTAATATGGGTTGGACAAAAAACCAAATGGGCCCTAATATCGTTTGTTTGTAGAAAGTAACGTAGTCTTTTTTTACGAACATTAACAGCAAATCCCTGTAATGCCAAACTTCCTTTAAATTGACAGAGAAAAGAGAATCTTGCGATTTAATTTCTTCGGTCCATTGTTGTTCTGTATTCATATACTATTTTATGGTAATTAAATAATTAAGGTTTGTAATAAATCAAGATTGATGTTTCCATTTATTAATGTGATTGATTTTTTTAAGCGAAACTTCAAAACAAAATCACTCTCAATTTCCCATAGCTTCGCTTCATCAGTCCCAAAAAAAAAGAAAAAAAGTCTCTAATAAAACTATTCTCCCTGCTCTCTAGTGAGTGTTATGATAACCCCTAATTCTTTTAACACCAAACGAATTTGGTTTTTTCCAACTTGTGAGACAACTCCTTCTTTACCTTGGAAAGGCCCTGTAGATATATTTATTGAATCTCCTGGTTTAATTGCACCTACCTCAACCGAAGACATAACTCCTTTTAAACTGTTTTTTAAAGCTTCAATTTCCTCATCTCTTATTATGGCTGGTTTTCCTAACCAAAACAAATAACGAACAACTCCGTGCACATCAAAAACTCTATTTCTTTCCGCTTCTTCAATGTTTACAAAAACATAAGAAGTAATTAATGGTGTTTCGACTTTCTTTTTCCTATCTGACCATTGCTTAACTTGGGTAACTAAAGGGCAATAAACCTCAATTCCCAATTTAGTCAATTGTTCCGTAACTTTTTTTTCATTTTTCGGACGTGTATAGAGAGCAAACCAACTCATATTAGATTGATTTTATTTTTTTACACCTTCATTTCTCATTAAATCAAAATCTTCATATATCACTAATCCTTTGCCTTCGTAGCTTTTAGCAATGAAAAATTGTACTTTTCTTTTAATTTCATTTTCGATTTTATCAGAAAGTTGTTCGATATATTCTGTATTTAATTCATCCCCAATTACTATAACTTCAATAATACCAGAGTCTATTCCGTTGGCATAATCCCCAATCACAATAATTTTTTTTACTTCACCCATTCTTTCTAAAATCATTTCAACAATAGCATCTAAACCGATGTGCTGAGAAATAATTTTTTTTAAGATTTCAAAAAGGGGATGTTTGGTGTTTGCTCTATAAGAAATTCTGTTTTTAACAGCTTCTTTCTGCAAGTAACCTGCTTCTTGCAGATTGTTAAGTTCTTTGCGAATAGAATTTGTAGACTCATTCATTTCTTCTGCCAAACCACGCAAATATCCTTTATTAGCAGTGTTTATAAAAAACTTTACCAAGATTCGAATTCGGGTTTTAGATGTAATGAGATTTTCTAACACTTTATTTAAATCAATAATGAGTAACAAAAGTACTCGTTAAATAATTATAATACAAATTTATGTTTATATAGTTTTTTCCTTAAATAAAAAAACCGCCCTAAGGCGGTTAAAAATTAAAACTTGAGAATCAACTCCACACTGTGCTGAATGTGATTGTTGCATATTTCTTGTTGCTCAAAAGCATATTTTCCAATAGTTTGAACTCGAAAACCAATATTAGGTTCTAACCAATAATTAAATCCTAAACCGTAGTTTCCAGTTCCATTATAAATAGAATTAGCAGAATTTAAACCAGCTCCTAAAATTATATAAGCATCAATCTTAGACTTTTTAACGATAAATTCATCAAAATAAAATTTACCACTTACATCAATTGCCATGTAATTAATGTCACTAACTATTGTAGTCCCATTTTGTAACTTATCAGTAGTCAACCTATTAATTGTTAAAGCAGCTTCAGCAGAGAACAAATCGTTCAATGTTCTTTCAACACTTACTTTTGAAATTGTAGCAATTGAATTCCACTGTTTTGACATATTCAAAAACTGATTGTTGAAGGTGCCAGAATTATCAATAAAATTGATACCAAAACCAAGAGTCCATTTTCTAATTTCTTCTTTTTTCTCTTCTTGTGCAAACCCTTGAATAGTAATAATTGATACTAATAATAGTAAAATCTTTTTCATAATTTAAATATTTAAATTTAAGCAAATGTACCATAAATTTAATAGCATCTAACGTATTATTTACAACTAAAACCATAAACAAAAAAATTACTTTAAATAATTTAGTTAAAATTAAAAAAAATTAAAAAAAAATTAGTTATTTGTAACAAAAATTAATCCTATGACACCTTTCTCTATTATAACATTAATGATTGTATATTTCGGAATTTTATTCTTGATTTCTCATTTTGTGAGTAAAAATAACTCAGGAAACGAAGCTTTTTTTAAAGCTAATAAAAATTCGAAGTGGTATTTAGTTGCTTTTGGAATGATTGGAACCGCACTTTCTGGAGTTACTTTTATATCGGTTCCTGGCGAAGTTGGGAATCCCGAAAATCAATTTAAGTATTTTCAATTTGTTTTAGGGAACGCCATTGGATTTATAATTATTGCCAAAGTATTGCTTCCTTTATATTACAGAATGAATCTGACTTCTATTTATAGTTATATCGAGCAACGTTTGGGAACAATTAGCTATAAAACCGCAGCTTCCATATTTTTAATTAGCAGAACTATTGGATCGTCTTTCCGATTGTATTTGGTAGTAATCGTTTTGCAACGTTATGTATTTGACTTTTACCATATTCCATTTGCTGCAACGGTTCTAATTTCTTTACTTTTAATATTTGCCTATACCTATCGTGGTGGTTTAAAAACTATCATCATTACAGATACTTTACAAACAGTATTCTTAGTTTCCTCTGTTTTCTTAACGATATATTTTATTTGCAGCAGTCTAAACCTGAATGTTTTTGAAGCTTTTGAGGAAGTGAAAAACAGTAATTATTCTAAAATATTTTTCTTTGATGATTATATGAAAGGGACTTATTTTATCAAACAAATTTTAGGAGGAATATTTGTAACCATAGCAATGGTAGGTCTTGACCAAGATTTAATGCAAAAGAATTTGAGTTGCGCAACCATTGGTGAAGCCCAAAAAAATATGTTCACGTTTACAGGGATTTTTGTGATTATCAATATTTTCTTTTTAAGTGTTGGTGCGCTACTTTATATTTATGCCGAAAAAAATGGTATTTCAGTTCCTACCGATTTAATTACTGGAAAGCCCCGAACGGATTTATTATTCCCGGAAATTGCTTTTAATCATTTGACTTTAATTCCTGCAATTGTATTTCTTTTGGGTTTAACAGCCGCTACATTTGCGACTACAGATTCCGCATTGACGGCTTTAACGACATCTTTTTGTGTAGATTTTCTTGGAATGGACAAAATTGAAAACGCTGCTAAAGCAAATATGGTAAGAACAAGACATTTCGTTCATATTGGATTTTCGCTTTTGATGTTTTTGGTTATCGTTATTTTTAATGCAATTAATGACGCTTCGGTGGTGAGTATGATTTTCAAAATTGCTTCCTATACTTATGGACCACTTTTGGGTTTATATTGTTTTGGATTGTTTATGAAAACAAAAACCGTTCACGACAAATTGGTTCCAATTATTTGTTTGCTATCGCCAGCAATTTGCTTTTTGATAAGTTACAATTCGGCGGCGTTATTAGGGGATTATGTAATTGATAATGAACTAATAATCATCAACGGACTTATTACATTTATTGGATTGTTGTTGATTAGCAAACCTGCAACTTCTGAAACGCGGTTCTAATTTTTAGCCCTGATGGCAGTGGAAATACTTTGCTTTTTTTCTTTAAAAAGCAAAGATTGCAACGTACAGCAGGAAATAGCTCCTAAAAAAACTAATATTGATTGGTAGTCAATAAAACCAATGTGCAGGCAATTTCTACCTTTATATTATTCAATTTCAGTAATTGATAAAATTCTAGATTTTCTGTTCCGGGATTAAAAATCACTCTTTTTGGCTTTGCTTCGACGATATAATTGTAATAATCCCTTTGTCTGGCTGGGTTTAGATACAGGGAAACGGTGTTGATTTGCGATAAAGGAATGGCTTTTGTATAGATTTTCACACCTGCAACTTCGCCAGTATTTTGCCCGATTGCGATCACTGTATGTCCTTTTTCGACAAGCATTGTGATTGCTTTAAAGGAATATCTATCAGGTTTTGTTGACGCTCCGAGTACTACCGTTTTTTTATTTTTCATTTGACAAAAGTACGAAAAAGTGTTGTTTTTATTTTACTCTCTTGGCAAGAAAATTTCCGCCATCATACAACGAGCGCTTCCGCCACCACAAGCTTCAATGGTGTCAAGGCTTGAGCTCAAAATAGTAACATGTTCTTCTAATTGTGCGACTTGTTTTTTAGTCAAACTTTTATGTGCCGATGTGCTCATTACCAAATATCTTCGGTCGTTGGCGCCTTTTACTTCGAGCATATTTCCTGCGAAATTATTGACTTGGTCTTCAGTAATTAAAACTACTTCTTTTTCATCGCCTTTAAGGCTGTCCAAAACCATTTTTCGCTCTTTTTTATCATCGATTGAATCGGCGCAAATAACTGCGTAGGTTTCACCTAAACACATCATTACATTGGTATGATAAATTAATTTTCGTTCGCCATTTACGGTTTGAAAGGCTTCGAAAATAATTGGATTTAAATCGAAATCTTCACAAAATTCAATGAATAATTCCTCGTCAGCCCTTGGAGATAAAGCGCAATATGCTTTTCCATTGGCTCTGTCAAGAAGAATACTTCCAGTACCTTCAAGGAAATAACCGTCTTCTTCGGCAGAGGTATAATCGACAATGTTTTCGATGATGAATCCTTTTTCTTCTAAAATATCCAATATTTCTTCCCTACGTTCTTCCCTACGATTTTCTGCAAACATTGGAAATAAAGCGACATCACCATTTTCATGAAATGAAATCCAATTGTTCGGAAAAATACTGTCTGGGGTATCTGGATTTAAAGTGTCTTCAACCACAATTACATCTACACCAACAGCTGTCAATTTAGCGACAAACACATCGAATTCTTGCTGTGCCTTAGCATTTACAGTTTCTGGCAATAAACCATCAATCACTTTTTGGTAATAATTATTAACGGCAGTTTGCTCGTTCATTCGAAACGCAACCGGGCGAATCATTAAAATGGAATTGGTAGTTTGATTCATTTTTTTACTATTTTATAATTACGTCCAATACTTTTAAACATTAGACTTTAAACAAATTTTAATCTCTAATCAACGGCAACGTCGAGCACCTTAACAATCCCTCTTGTTTTGCTATTTCTGCATAAGGAATTTCTTCAACGGTGAAACCATTTTCTCTTAGCCAAGAATTTAATCTCGTGAAATTTCTTTCTGAAACTACTACATCTGGAGCTATAGAAAAAACATTTGAATTCATATTATACATTTCATCTCTAGTTATATGAAACAGATTTTCCTTTCCAAATAGATTTAAAAGATACAAATAATCGGATTCTTCACGGAAACCACTTTTGTAAATAACCCCTTTATTAGTGCCTACTGGCTGGAAACAACAATCTAAATGCAAGGCATTATCGCGAGCCTCAATTTTTGATTTCACCAAATCAAATTCTTTTACAATTTTGTTTGGAAATAAATTTCTTATAAATTCCACACCCTGCCAATTGGTTCTTGCCGTAATATAATCTTTATAATCGCTGCCTTTATAGGTTCCAATGAAAATATAATTATTCCAAAGCATTACATCGCCACCTTCAATATGAACTTCTTCTGGAGGACGAATGACTTTTAACGGATTTATTTGATCGATTACATATTGAATGGCATCCAATTCGCGTTCTCTATCTGGCAATATATTTGCTTTTATAAAAATATCATCAATTACAAAACCGATATCGCGGGCAAAAATTTGATTGTAATTTTCAATCTGTTCTGGACGAAAAACGGTTACATTGTATTTTTGAAAAACAGCATTAAAAGCTTCCATTTCTTTAACCATATCCGCTTCAACGGGATACGTACCCGCTAAAATATGTTCTAATGATTTTGGATCGTATGCTTCCTCAATACTTGGAGTTGGTCCATTATTTATTGCCGAACCTAAAACCACGGCTCTTAATCTTGATGTTTCGTTTTGTAGGTTGAGTTGCAACATTATTATAATTTAGTTTGACTACTTACAAATATAAAAAAAAGCCTCACAATTAGTGAAGCTTTCTCAATTTTTAATCAAAAAATCTATCTTTTATCAATAGATTTGAAATCTCTTAAAGGATGTCCCGTATAAACTTGTCTTGGACGACCAATTGGTTCTTTGTTTTCGCGCATTTCTTTCCATTGTGCAATCCAACCAGGAAGTCTTCCAATTGCAAATAAAACGGTAAACATATCTGTAGGAATTCCCAAAGCACGGTAAATAATACCAGAATAGAAATCTACATTTGGATATAATTTTCTTGAAACAAAATAATCATCAACTAATGCGGCTTCTTCTAATTTTTTTGCAATTGCTAAAATCGGATCGTTTACTCCTAAAGTTGACAATACTTCATCGGCAGCTTTTTTGATAATTTTTGCTCTTGGATCAAAGTTTTTATAAACTCTGTGACCAAAACCCATCAAACGGAATGGATCATCTTTGTCTTTGGCTTTCGCCATATATTTATCTGCATCGCCACCGTTCAATTGAATTTCTTCTAACATTTCCAGAACAGCTTGGTTTGCTCCACCGTGAAGTGGTCCCCAAAGTGCAGAAACTCCTGCGGAAATAGAAGCAAATAAACCTGCATGAGAAGAACCTACCATTCTTACGGTTGAAGTTGAACAGTTTTGTTCGTGATCACCGTGAAGAATAAATAACTTGTTCAATGCATTGATTACAACTGGATTTGAAGTATAAGGACCTGTAGGAATTTCAAACATCAAACGCATAAAATTCTCAACATATCCTTGTGTATTATCGTAATAATTCAATGGATACCCCATGCTTTTTCTGTAAGTCCACGTTGCAATTACAAGGAATTTACCCATTGTTTTACAAACTGCTTCATACATTTCTTTTTCATTTTCAACATTCACCGATTTAGGGTTAAATGCTGTTAATGCACTTGTTAATGAAGACAAAACCCCCATTGGATGGGCAGTTTTAGGAAAACCATCAATGATGTTTTTCATTTCTTCGTTAACCAAAGTATATTTTCTGATGTTGGTTTCAAATTTCTCTAACTCTTGTTTTGTTGGCAATTCACCAAAAATCAATAAGTACGAAACTTCAAGAAAGTTTGCTTTATCCGCTAAATCTTCAATTGAATATCCTCTGTAACGCAAAATTCCTTCTTCGCCATCAAGGTACGTAATTTCACTTGTGCAAGAACCTGAATTTTTATATCCTGGATCCAAAGTGATTGCGCCTGTTAAATCACGTAATTTATTAATATCGATGGCAACTTCATTTTCACTTCCAACAATTACTGGAAATTCATATTTTTTACCTTCTAATTCTAAAACAGCTATTTTTGACATAATATGTGGGAAATAATCTTATTAAATTATAATTAACAAAATTAAGGTATTTCATATTAATTATAAAATAAATACGCTAACGATTTCGTTAAATTAAGTATAAAAATTGTACAATTGATATACATATCTATATTATCTCAAAAATTAAGACAAAAAAAACGTCCAATAAGCATTTCTACTCGTTGGACGTCTGGAATTTATGTAGAATAAACTATTTTGTTTTGAAGGCTTTTACACCAGGGAAATAAGCTGTATCGCCTAATTCTTCTTCAATTCTAAGCAATTGATTGTATTTTGCCATTCTATCGCTTCTTGAAGCCGAACCTGTTTTGATTTGTCCACAATTCAATGCAACCGCTAAATCGGCGATGGTATTGTCTTCAGTTTCTCCAGAACGGTGTGACATTACTGAAGTAAATCCAGCATTTTTGGCCATATTTACAGCAGCTATTGTTTCAGTTAATGTACCAATTTGATTCACTTTCACCAATATTGAATTTGCAATTCCTCTTTCAATTCCTGTTGACAAACGTTCTACATTGGTTACAAATAAATCATCACCAACTAATTGTGTTGTGTGTCCGATTTTGTCAGTCAAATATTTCCAACCGTCCCAGTCATTTTCATCCATTCCATCTTCAATAGAAATAATAGGATATTTAGAAGCCAATTCTGCTAAATAATCCGCTTGTTCTTCTGATGTTCTAATTTTTCCTGTTGCACCTTCAAATTTTGTGTAATCGTATTTTCCGTTTACATAGAATTCTGAAGCAGCACAATCTAAGGCAACCATAATTTCATCACCAAAAGAATATCCAGCAGCTTCAACCGCTTTTTTGATTGTATCCAAAGCATCTTCCGTTCCGCCAGCTAAATTTGGCGCAAAACCACCTTCATCACCAACAGCGGTACTCAAACCTCTGTCGTGTAATACTTTTTTAAGGTTGTGGAAAATTTCCGTTCCCATTTGCATTGCTTGTGTAAAAGTTGTAGCTTTTACTGGAATAATCATAAATTCTTGAAACGCGATTGGCGCATCAGAATGAGAACCACCGTTGATGATATTCATCATTGGAACGGGCAATGTGTTGGCAGAAACGCCACCGATATATCTGTATAATGGCAATCCCAATTCGTTTGCTGCTGCTTTTGCTACAGCTAATGAAACTCCAAGAATGGCATTGGCACCCAAATTAGATTTGTTAGGAGTTCCATCTAAATCAATCATAGTTTGATCGATAAGATTTTGTTCAAAAATGGAAGTTCCTAATAATTCTTCTGCAATTGTAGTATTTACATTTTCAACCGCTTTTAAAACACCTTTTCCAAGAAAAGCTTTACCACCATCACGTAATTCCGCCGCTTCATATTTCCCTGTTGAGGCGCCAGAAGGAACCGCAGCTCTACCTAGAACTCCATTTTCGGTAACTACATCAACTTCAATTGTTGGATTTCCTCTTGAATCGAAAATTTGTCTTGCGTGAATTTTGATAATAATGCTCATTTTTT
>CANINJ010000032.1 GCA_947468985.1 Bacteroidota bacterium | reverse complement strand
CGCGATTTACTTTCTGTATTAAAACCCTACGGAATTAAAACCGCCATTTCCTATTATCTCAATAAAGGCGACCACTTTGACGCAAACGAAATCATACAAAAAGTAGGTTTGCCTTGTTTTGTAAAACCTAATAAATCAGGCTCAAGCTTTGGAATATCAAAAGTAAAAACAGTTGCCGAATTACCAATTGCCATTGAAGTTGCCTATAAAGAAGATAACGAAATCATCATCGAAAGTTTTCTTGACGGAACAGAAGTTTCCGTGGGAGTTATCAATTACAAAGGCACAATTACCGTTTTGCCAATTACAGAAATAGTTTCAGAAAACGACTTCTTTGATTATGAAGCCAAATATTTAGGGAAATCACAAGAAATTACACCTGCCCGAATTTCAGATGAAATGACTGAAAAAGTGAGTGTAATTGCTAAACGCGCTTATGAAGTTTTAAAAATGAAAGGTTTCTCAAGGAGTGAATTCATCATTGTAAATGGCGAACCACACATGCTTGAAATGAATACTATTCCAGGTTTAACAACTGAAAGTTTAATTCCACAGCAAGCAAAAGCAGCAGGAATTTCATTAGAAGATTTATTTACCAATGCAATTGAATTGGCGTTGTAATTTATTTAAAGACGCAAAGTAACCTTTGAACCTGAACCTTTTAAAATAATACTTGTGAAAAAAGCAATATTTCCAGGATCATTTGACCCATTAACGTTAGGTCATGAAGATATTATCAAAAGGGCAATCCCATTATTTGATGAAATTGTAATTGCAATCGGAATCAATTCCGAAAAGAAATACATGTTCTCTTTAGAAGAACGCAAGCGATTTTTAGAAGAAACTTTCAAAAACGAACCCAAAGTATCCGTAATAACTTATGAAGGTTTAACTATCGATTTATGTCATAAAATCAATGCCAACTTTATCCTTCGCGGACTTAGAAATCCCGCCGACTTTGAATTCGAGAAAGCAATTGCACATACCAATAGAAAACTATCCAAAATTGAAACCGTCTTTTTACTAACTGCAGCAGGAACATCTTATATTAGTTCAAGTATTGTGCGCGATGTAATTCGCAATGGTGGAGAATATGAAATGTTAGTTCCCGTTGCAGTTCGAGTGAAAAGATAAAATTATATTTTTTGAATTTATATTAAATCTACATCACTAAATTTTTATTGTTTAGTAAATATTTTATTCTTTTTTCTGAAAAACACTTTTTCACGACTTCTTTTTGCCTTTTTGAAGGTTTCTGGAAATTATTAGAATTCATAAAAACCAATAAAACTCCCACTTATTTCTATATATGACCGCTTATTCCTATATATGTCATTTTGAAAATTTTGCAAAACCTATTGTTTATTAAATTATCTTTGAAAAAGACTCCTAAGCAATTTTATTCGTTTTTTAAGATATAATAATTACATTCCAAATAAGATTAATTAATCCCCTACAAAATGATTACACTTCAAGAATTTGATGGCGCTTTAAAACTTATTGAAAACTACAGACTTCAATTACAAGATCAATTAGAAGATAAAGAAATAAAATGCGATGTGATTCATATTAGAACTATTGATATGCAAAGACATATGAAAATTTCACTTTTCAATGTTTTAAGAAATTATTACAAGCACGAACTGGGAATTGAACTAAAATGGGACGATTTAAAAACTATGGATATTGATGTCTTAAATAACATCGAAAATCATAAACTACTCAGATATAGAGGTTTTGGAATAATTGCTTTAGATAAATTTAATGAATTAATGAAGTTATATAATCTTCAAGTAATTAATGAAAGTGAAAATTTAAAGACGGTTTAAATTGTTTTTCCTAATTAAAGTTTAGTACCGTTGTGTTTTTTACCTCACTAATCATAAATGTACTGTGAGTGCTACCTATGTGTTCTAAACTAGTCAATTTTGTTACCAGAAATTCTCGATACGCTTCCATATCTTTGACTGCAATTTTCAAAATATAGTCGTATTCGCCACTCACATGATGGCATTCTAAAATTTCACTAAGTTTTACCACTTCACTTTCAAACTTAGTCAAAAATTCTTTAGTATGTTGAATTAGTTTAATATGGCAAAAAACTACAAAACCTTTTTCGACTTTGGAGCGGTTTACCAATACTACGTATTTGTCGATAATTCCTTCTCGTTCTAGTTTTTTGATGCGCTCATATACCGCAGTTACAGACAAATTGAGTTTCGACGAAAGCTCTTTTGTTGTTTTCTTACTGTCGGTTTGAAGCAGTTGCAGTAATTTTTTATCTATTAAATCCATAACTATTTCGAATTACAAATGTTTATAAAATTGGAAAGGTTTAAAAAAATCTATAAACCATTATTATTAAATGTAAAAATAGAAAATAAATCTATTAAATAGTAATTAAACCATTAAATAAACTAAATATAATTGATAGTATTGTATATAAATCTACTATTTTGTTATTTTGACTGTGTTTAATTTTAAATTAAAATGTACTAATAAACTTAAAGCCCTAGCCCAGATAGCAGTGAAAATCCCACTTTATTGTGAGGCACGAAACAATAAAGTGGGATTTTCACTGCTATCTGGAAATAGCTCCTAAAAAAACTAAATAAATAAAATACGTATGAAAAATTTTAACCCTGCAGACAACGTTCAGGACTTGCAATATTTTGGAGAATTTGGAGGCGTAAATCCATCCATTTCAGATAGTTCGACCTATACTTTTTTATCGGCAAAAACCATGTTCGACACATTTGAAGGCAATGCCGAAGGCTGTTATTTGTATTCCCGACATTCATCTCCGAGCAATTTATACCTCGACAAGGCAATGGCAGCAATGGAAGGTACGGAATCTGCCAATGTTTCAGCATCGGGAATGGGCGCCATCACTCCTACCCTTTTGCAATTGTGCGGACAGGGCGACCACATTGTTTCTAGCCGCACAATCTACGGTGGAACATATGCTTTTTTGAAGAATTTCACGCCTAAATTTGGCATCAAAACTACGTTTGTTGATATCACAAAATTAGCCGTTGTAGAAGATGCAATTACACCCGAAACCAAAGTTTTATATTGTGAAACCGTTAGCAATCCGTTGCTTGAAGTAGCCGATATTGCCAGTTTATCAAAACTTGCCAAGAAATATAATTTGAAATTGGTGGTTGACAATACATTTTCACCATTGTCAGTTTCGCCAGCGCTTTTGGGTGCCGATATTGTGATTCATAGTCTAACGAAATACATCAACGGAAGTAGTGATACTGTGGGTGGAGTAACCTGTGCATCGCAAGAATTTATCGATAGTTTGAAAAATGTAAACAACGGAGCGAGCATGCTTTTAGGACCAACAATGGACAGTTTACGTTCAGCAAGCGTCATGAAAAACCTACGCACGCTGCACATTCGCATGAAACAACACAGTCATAATGCACTTTATTTGGCGGAACGTTTTGAGAAAGACGGAATTAAAACTGTTTATCCAGGTTTAAAAAGCCACCCGAGCCACGAAATATACAAGAATATGATCAATCCAGAATACGGTTTTGGAGGAATGATGACTTTAGACGTTGGCACTTTAGACCAAGCCAACGCCTTAATGGAACTGATGCAAAGCAAGAATTTGGGCTATTTGGCGGTGAGTTTAGGATTCTACAAAACCCTGTTCAGCGCACCAGGAACATCAACATCCAGTGAGATTCCTTTGGACGAACAAAAAGAAATGGGCTTAACCGACGGCTTAATTCGGTTTTCAATTGGACTCGACAACGACATCGAAAGAACATACCAAAGCATGAAATCGTGCATGATGGCACTCTCAATTATATAATTTTTTTTTAATTTGTTAAAAATCTGCTGTGGCATTTACTTCAGCAGATTTTTTTTGGGGCGTGCCATCGTTTAGGTCATTGCGAGGTACGAAGCAAACTGTTCTAAACTCGGTTAAGCTATACAATATTTAGATTAATGAGACAATTTAGGTTTGCAAATTTCTCGAAAATAACCAATTTAGTAAAAAAAATACTCCGATGAAAAGACCATCGGAGTACAAATTATCAATTATATTGAGATTAATTTCTAATTATTCATAGAAATCAAAAACTCTTCATTATTTTTTGTTTTCTTGAAACGATCATTTATAAAATCCATCGCTTCTATAGGGTTCATATCCGATAGGTATTTTCTCATAATCCACATACGTTGCAATGTTTTTTCGTCCAAAAGCATATCATCACGACGCGTGCTTGATGAAGTCAAATCTATGGCCGGGAAAATACGTCTGTTGGCAATTTTTCTATCCAATTGCAATTCCATATTACCAGTTCCTTTGAATTCTTCAAAAATTACTTCGTCCATTTTAGAACCCGTTTCTGTCAATGCGGTGGCAATTATACTTAGAGAACCTCCGTTTTCAACATTACGAGCCGCTCCAAAGAAACGCTTCGGTTTTTGAAGTGCATTGGCATCAACACCACCACTCAATACTTTTCCAGACGCAGGTTGAACTGTATTATAAGCTCTTGCCAAACGCGTTATTGAATCTAATAATATCACAACGTCATGACCACATTCTACCAATCGTTTTGCTTTTTCTAAAACAATATTTGCAATTTTAACATGTTCTTGTGGTTCTCTATCAAAAGTGGATGCGATAACTTCACCGCGAACACTTCGTTGCATATCGGTAACTTCCTCAGGACGTTCGTCAATTAAAAGTACAATCAAATATACCTCAGGATGGTTGGCAGCAATGGCATTAGCAATGTCTTTCAACAACATGGTTTTACCCGTTTTTGGTTGCGCCACAATCATTCCACGCTGTCCTTTTCCAATTGGAGAAAACAAATCTATAATTCGTGTTGAAATGGTACTTTGTTTTTCAGCCAATCTGAATTTTTCGGAGGGAAATACAGGAGTTAAATGTTCAAAAGAAACACGGTCACGAACAACTTGCGGATCGTGTCCATTTATTTTTAACACACGTATTAATGGGAAAAATTTTTCTCCTTCTTTTGGAGGTCGAACTACACCTTTCACAGTATCACCAGTTTTTAGACCAAATAATTTAACTTGAGACATCGATAAATAAATATCATCCGGAGAAGCCAAATAATTATAATCCGAAGATCGTAAAAAACCAAATCCTTCGGGCATCATTTCTAAAACCCCTTCACTTTCAATAATGCCATCAAACTCAAAATCGGAATTTCCAAAACCACTTTTCTTAGGTTTAAAATTTGGATTGTGATTTCCATTACCTATTTGATTTGGATTTGGATTTGGATTTTGGTTAGGATTCTGTTTTTGATTTGGGTTTTGTTTTTGATTTGGATTTTGGTTTGAATTTATCGGCTTTTCAACTGATTCTCCCAGTGCAATCTCCGCAGAATTATTATTGGGTGCTTCGGAAGTACCTTCTTGAATATTATTTTCTAAAGCAGCTTTTGCAGCAATTTTCGCATCAAAAGCAGACTTTTTAAACTTTATTACTTTACGTTCTTTTTCAACTGGAGCAGTGTTTTCGTTAGAAAAGTTGTTTGAAACTGGTTGCTCTGCTTCCAAATTTGGTTTTTCTTCAACGGCACTTTCCGTTACTTCAGAAAATAAAGAAATAGGCTCTGGTTTTTGAATAGCTGGGTTTTTATCGATTGCTATTCTTGCTCGTTTTGGCTTTGTATCGTCTTCATTCGAAACAATTGGTGTACTAGTTTTAGCGGATTGAAATTCTAAAATCTGATTGATTAAAGTTTCTTTTTTTAAACCTGCAATTTTAATTTTTTTTGTTGCTTTAGCAACGTCTTGAAGCTCAGAAAGCTTCATTTCTTTTAGAATAGAAATATCAAACATGTATGTTATTTGAATTTAGTTGTTTTGTAATAATGAAAGTAGGATTGATTTTTTTGTTAAAATGAAATCTCCAAAGGATGAAGTACTTACGTATTTGTTATGCAATAATACAAATAATATTTAATAATCATAGTGTTTTTTTAAAAATAAAATAATATTTTTGTTTTGATAATTTACAATTATGATCCAAAGAATACAAACCGTCTATTTATTAATTGCTTTAGTGATTTCTGGAGTACTTCCTTATGTGTTTCCTTTGTGGACTTTGAGTGATGGAAAGGAATTTCATTTTATGAGTGATGCTACTTATACGATTTTATTTGGTTTAACCACCACTTTGACTTTGGTTAGTATTATGTATTTCAAAAAAAGACAGCATCAATTTGTACTTAACAGATTGACTATCATATTGAATTTAATTTTATTAGGATTGTTTGTATATCGTTCGCTAAATTTATCTGGAGAAACTCTTGCAGTTTCAGAGAAAGGTATTGGGATGTTTCTTCCAATTGTTGCTATCGTTTTTTTGGCTTTGGCCAATAAAGCCATCAAGAAGGATGAAGATCTTGTAAAATCTGCGGATAGGTTGAGGTAAACCTATAAACTTAGTTTATTAATGCGAAGGAAAACCCGAACGAAAGTTTGGGTTTTTTTTGTTTTAATCATTAAAAAGTATTGCCTATTTTTCTATTTCTCGTAAATTTTCCATTTTCTTATGTGCCAAGAAACCAGCAATATCTTCAAAATGTTCTTTTACACGTTTGCTTCCAAATTCAAAAACTTTAGTCGCCAATCCGTCAAGGAAATCTCTGTCGTGAGAAACAATAATTAAGGTCCCATCAAAATCACGCAAAGCATCTTTTATAATGTCTTTTGTTTTCATATCCAAGTGATTGGATGGTTCATCAAGTATTAATAGATTTACAGGTTCCAATAATAGTTTTATCATTGCCAAACGGGTTTTTTCTCCACCAGAAAGCACTTTTACTTTCTTAGTTACATCATCACCGTGAAACATAAAAGCACCTAAAATATCTTTGATTTTAGTTCTCACATCGCCAACGGCAATATCGTCAATAGTTTCAAAAATAGTGGCATTTTCATTTAATAAAGAAGCTTGATTTTGAGCAAAATATCCGATTTGTGAATTATGTCCAATTTCCAAACTACCACCATTGATTTCAATTTCCTTCATAATGGCTTTAATCATTGTTGATTTTCCCTCACCATTTTTACCAACGAAAGCTACTTTTTGACCCCGTTCAATAACCATATTGGCATTTTGAAAAACGATATGTTCACCATACGATTTCGATAAATCTTTAACAATTACAGGGTATTGACCTGAGCGAGCAGCAGGTGGAAATTTCAATTTCAAAGCCGAAGTATCCACTTCATCCACCTGAACAATAACCAGTTTTTCTAACATTTTAACTCGAGACTGAACGGCATCTGTTTTAGAAAAAGTCCCTTTAAAACGGTCTATAAAAGTTCTATTGTCAGCAATCATTCGTTGTTGCTCATCGTAGGCTTTTTGCTGGTGTATTCTTCGGTCTTTTCTAAGTTCTAAATAATGAGAATATTTGGCTTTATAATCATAAATTCTCCCCATTGTAACTTCAATAGTTCGGTTGGTTATGTTGTCCACAAATGCTCTATCGTGAGAAATTACCACAACAGCTTTTGCGGAATTTAACAAAAATTCTTCTAACCATTGGATACTTTCAATGTCCATGTGGTTAGTAGGTTCATCTAATAATATTAAGTCTGGTTTTTGCAAAAGGATTTTTGCCAATTCAATTCTCATTCTCCAACCTCCAGAAAATTCTGAGGTTTGACGAGAAAAATCTTCACGAACGAAACCTAATCCAATAAGAATTTTTTCTACTTCTGATTCATAATTCACCTCTTCAATAGCATAAAATTTCTCGCTTAAGTCAGAAACTCTTTCAATCAATTTCATATAAGCATCACTTTCATAATCAGTACGAATAGTCAATTGCTCATTAATTTCATCTATTTCCGCCTTCATAGAAAATATTTCACCAAAGGCTTTTGATGTTTCTTCCATTACGGTTGCTCCATCAGTAGTTAATAAATGCTGAGGCAAATAGGCTACAATTGCCTCTTTTGGTGCCGAAATATTTCCTGTTGATGGTTTGCTTTGTCCTGCAATTATCTTTAATAAAGTAGATTTTCCAGCTCCATTTTTACCCATAAGGGCAATTTTATCATTTTCATTAATTGCAAAGGAAACATCACTAAATAAAGTGGTTCCGCCAAATTGTACGGAAATATCATTAACTGTAATCATTGTAGTACTATAAAATTACTATTCTAAAAATTTAGAATATTTTTTGAAGGTGCAAATATAAGCAAAATAGAGACTTTGGCAATAGTAGAAATTAATAAGAATCTATTTAATAAACTTATATTTTTGAAAAATTATAATATTATTCGCTTTTGAATAGTTACAATTAAGTAACTTTTAAGAAGAAATAAAGTTTAAAATTTTAAATTTGATATAATTTAGCAAAATAATAAATAAACCCAAATTTAATTAATAACAAAATGAGTAAAAAAGTAAAAATAATAGGAATCCTATTTGTAGCTGCTTTGTTAGTTGGCTTTTCTGTATTTAACTATGTTTTTCATGGTGGCGCAAGAGATTTAGCTACCGAGGAAGCCGCTTTTACAGTAACTTCAAAAAATATTTCTACTGAATTTGCAGCAAATGTTGCAGGTGCTACTAAAAAATATTCCGACAAAGCAATTGCTGTTTCAGGAATAGTAACATCCGTAACCGACAGTATTGTTACCATTGACAATACCATAATTTGTAATTTTAAAACCCCAGATACAACCATTAAAAACGAACAAGCAATCACTGTAAAAGGACGTTTGGTTGGATTTGATGATTTAATGGGAGAATTGAAATTAGACCAATGTACTATTAACAAAAACAATTAAAAATGAAAATTAAGAATTTATTACCCATCTTATTTGTCTTTTTTGTGGTTGGATCTGCTTCCGCACAAGACGATTTATTGAATCAATTAGATGCAGGCGCACCAAAACAAGCTAATATTGAATTAGCCGCTTTCAAAGGTGTTCAAATTTGCAACATGCAATCCACAAAATTACCTGCAAAAGGAGAGTTTTATTTCTTAGTTTCCCACCGTTTTGGTGATTTAGGTCAAGGAATCAATAACTTTTTTGGATTGGATAATGCCCTAACAAAAATTGGAGGAATTTACGGTGTTGCCAATTGGTTGTCTTTAGGAGTTTCAAGACAAACGTATCATAAAACATATGAATTGGCTGCAAAATACAAAATGTCAAATCAAGAAGTTGATGGTTTTCCAGTTACAATTGTGGGTTACAATACGATGGATATTAACAGTGAAATGAAAAAAGATGCCCTAATGCCAGGATTAAAATTCAATCACCGATTGGCGTTTACTACTCAATTATTGATTTCAAGAAAATTCAACGACTCATTCTCATTGGAAATTGCACCGATTTATGTTCATAAAAATTTATACGACGGACTTTTAGATCAAAAATCTACTCTTTTATTGGGTTCTGGAGCAAGATACAAGTTGACAAAAAGATTGAGTTTAAATCTTGAATATGCAGCACGTTTGAATTTGCCTGAAGAATTTGTTTCAGTATATCACAACCCACTTACTTTGGGTTTAGATATTGAAACTGGAGGACACGTATTTCAATTGGTATTCTCAAATAGCCAACCTATGAATGACGCAGCTGTTTTTACAAATGCTACCGGAAGATGGGATGGCAAACAACAATTGTATTTTGGGTTTAATATGTACAGAGTATTTTAATAAAAGATAAATATGAAAAATTTAAAAATAGTTTTATTAGCAATTAGCGGTTTGTTTCTCGTTTCATGTGAATCAGCCACCATACAAGATATTTCGGCAGTAATTACCAATCCAACTTATACAGCACACGTTGCGCCAGTTATGACTGCAAAATGTACAGGTTGTCACGCTGGAGGAAATCAATATCCTAATTTAGAAACATATTCAGAAGTTAAAGATGCATCGCAAAATGGCAATTTATTGTGCAGATTAGACGCATCTTGTGGAAATATTATGCCTCAAGAAGGTGCATTACCTGCAGCGACAATTACTATGATTAACACATGGGCGACTAATAACTTTCCTGAAAATTAAATTATGAAGAAAATACTTATTGTTTCGATTGCATTGATTTTAGCGAATGTTACATTTGCTCAAAGAATGCTTACCCGTTCTGGGGAAATTAAATTTGATGCTTCAATGCCAAATTTAGTTGAGATTGCTGGAAAAAGTAACACTGTTTCTGCTATTCTTGATGAAGCAACAGGAAACTTTGCTACAAGTGCTATCATTAAATCATTCAGATTTAAATCGCCTTTAATGGAAGAGCATTTCAATGAAAATTATTTGGAATCTTCTAAATTTCCAAATTCAACTTTCAAAGGTAAAATTTCAGGTTTTGATGCTAAAAAATTATCAGTTGCAAAAACAGCGTATGATATTGAAGGAGATTTGACTTTGCATGGTGTTACAAAGAAAATTAAAACTAAAATTTATCTTTCTTTAGATGGTGGTAAAGTTGCTGTAACAGGTAATTTTTCTGTACATGCTCAAGATTACAACATCGAAATCCCAAGTTTAGTGAAAGAGAAATTTGCTGAACAAATTAAAGTTATTTTTGATTTTAATTTAGATACCAAATAGAGAAAGAGATAATAGACTGATAGACTAAAAAAAACGTGGAAATTTGCATTTCCACGTTTTTTTTAAAGAAGTATTTTTAATAATTTATCAATTCCAATAAAGCAGTTTCAAATCTTGCTTTTGGTAGATACTGATCTTCTAATGCTTTTGTGAATGGTATTGGTGTTTCTAAACTTGCCACTCGTTTTACTGGAGCATCTAAAAACTCAAAACAATTTTCCATAATCAAAGAGGAGATATCACTTGAAATCCCACCAAATAAGGAATCTTCTTGGTATATAATTGCTCTTCCCGTTTTCTTCACTGAAGCAAAAATAGCTTCTGTATCTAATGGTTGTAAAGTTCTTAAATCCAAAACATCAGCAGAAATTTCAGGGTTTTTATCCAAAGTCTCTAACGCCCAATGAACGGCTGATCCAAAAGCGATAATTGTAACTTGAGCTCCTTCTCTCAAAATTGCAGCTTTTCCTAACGGTAAAGTATAATAGTCTTTTGGCACTTCTTGATGAATACTGCGATACAATTGTTTGTGCTCGAAGAACATAACAGGATTTGGATCATTTATAGAAGCATTCAACAAACCTTTGGCATCATACGGAAATGCTGGGTAAACCACTTTTAAACCTGGCGTTTTTGTAAACCAAGCCTCATTTGTTTGTGAGTGAAATGGTCCCGCTTGTGTTCCTCCTCCGCAAGGCATTCGAATCACCACATCGGCTTTTTCCGACCATCTGTAATGTGATTTCGCCAATAAATTTACAATTGGATTGAAACCTGTAGAAACAAAATCGGCAAATTGCATTTCTACAATTGCTTTATATCCATTTATTGACAACCCCATTCCTGCTGAAACTACGGCGCTTTCGCAAATTGGCGTATTGATAACTCGTTCTTTTCCGAATAATTCTACAAAACCATCTGTTATTTTGAATGCACCACCATATTCGGCAATATCTTGACCCATAATCACTAAATTCGAATGGCGTTCCATCGATTGTCGCAAACTGCTTGAAATAGCATCTATTAAACGAATATCTTCAGTTTCATTTGAAGGCGCAACTTCTTCTAATTCAAACGATTGATAAACATCATTTAACTCGTCATTGTAATTAGCTTCGATTTCAGGCTCTGCATTGGCAAGTACCAAACTTTCATCAATATTAGT
>CANINJ010000031.1 GCA_947468985.1 Bacteroidota bacterium | reverse complement strand
TTGCAATAATTTGGTCTGATGGAATTGGGAATAATTCGTGGGTTCCAATAATAAAATTTTTACCAACGGCAAGCATTGCTACTCTCGCCTTTCCAGTTCTAATAACATCAAACCAACGGTCATGTTCCATTGCCATTTCCCATCTTCTTTCATTGTATAATTCATCAATAGTCAAAGAAGTTAAAGATGGTAATCCTGCTCTATTTCTAATAGTATTTACTTGTGATAACGCATCCGATGTATTGCCTAATTTAAAAGCAGCTTCAGCATGAATCAAAAGCAAATCACTGTATTTTAGAATTCTTAAGTTCTTGGCAGTTTCCCCTTTATTTCCATTCCATGGTTCTGCAATACTACTTTGATAAGCTTTATAATTGTAACGTGGATTATTCCAAGTTGTAGGAGCAATAAACCCGTCCCATAAGGTTGAAGGTGCCGAAAGTATTGTAGCATTTTTTCTAACATCGCCAGATTGATATGAATTTACAAGTTGGATTGACGGAGTATTGAATCCCCAACCTAAATCTGGAGTTCCTCTAGGTCCTTGAACATCAGTATAACCCACTAAACCTTTAGTTAAAGTAGCTTGTACTTCATAGATTGATTCCGATTTATTTTCACCTACTTCTCTCCAAACATCGGCATAGTTTGTAAGTAAAGAATATTGTACCGAACTCATTACATTAGAAGACATATCAGAAGCCAATTGCCATTTTTCTTGGTATAAATATGCCTTAGCTAACAATGCTTGTGCAGCTCCTTTTGAAGCCCTTCCTAAATCGGCACCAACATATTGTCCTTTTAATGGAAGTCTGTTAATTGCATCTATCAAATCTGTTTCAATTTGAAGATAGGTTTCCGATTTTGATTTTCTAACAAAGACAACATTGTTTATTGTTTCTGTATCATTAATATTAATTTTTGAAGTTACCAATGGAACCCCACCAAAACATCTAACCAAATCAAAGTAGCTCAAGGCTCTTAAGAATTTTACTTCTCCTATCAATCTGTTTTTTAATGTTTCATTGATTGATAATTGCTCCAAGTAAAAAAGGGCGTTATTTGCACGATATATGGCATCATATCTTGCATTCCAAACATCTTTAAATGAAATATCTGTTGCAACAAAAGTTAGATTATCCATTTTATTTTTATCAGAACCTGTATCTGAAAGTGTAGAACCTTTGTCGGCATCATCAGAAGTAATACTCGTCATTCCAATCCAAGAAAAAGAATACATATCATAATCTAATTGCTTGTTATATACCCCGTTTACCAATTGAATTGCGTTATCGGGATTGTTCAGAAAATCTAATTCAGTCAATACATTATTTGACTTTACATTCAAATCATCCTCACATGAATTCAACGCTAATAAAATTAGTGAAAGACCTAGTATTTTGTATTTAAAATTTAAAATCATAATTTTTATTTATTAAAAACTAACGTTTAGTCCAAGTAAAAAAGTTTTATTTGTAGGATAGGCATCCAACTCAATTCCAGCATTTCCTAGTGGATTTGCATTATCACCACCTGAAAGTTCTGGAGAATATCCTGAAAATTTTGTGAAAATGAATGGGTTAATTGCCGTAACATATAACCTCACATTATTGATTTTTTCGTAGAACTTAGGAAAAGTATAACCAACTGTTATATTGTTAATTCTCAAATAAGAACCGTCTTCAATGTAATAAGTTGAAGAAAGCGGAACTTCGTTAAAAGGAGTTGGATTTTCTGCGTTTGGATTTGATGGAGTCCAAAAATTTTGTAGAGATGAATATTCTACATTTTCACCACCAAAACGTTGTGCTTTTTTTCCATTGTATAGCTTGTTACCTCCAACACCATAGGTATCAACAGAAAAATCAAATTTTCTATAATTTCCTCCAAAACTAAATCCATAGGTGTATTTTGGCAAATAAGAACCCGCAACCACTCTATCAGTGCTGTAAGTGAAATGTCCATCGCCATCTATTCCCGTAACTTGATAGACATAAAAGCTACCTAAAGCCTCACCTACTAATACTTTTTTTGTCCATTGCCCATTATTGATACTTCCTCCGATATAATCGGAAAAATAGGCATTGTCTACGTTAGTCAATTTATTGATATTGTAAGAGTAATTTCCAGAAATCCAATAGTTAAGGTTCTTGTTAATTTTACCAGTCCATTTTAATGAAAGTTCGGCCCCTTTATTGCTAACATCACCTGTATTTACAGTAACTAAACCTGGAGAAAGGACAGATGGCAAAGTAACTGGAAGTATTACATTCGATGATTTTCTATCATATATATCAATGGAACCGGATAGTTTATCTTTAAAAGTTGTAAAATCCAATCCAAAATCGAATTCTTTCATAGTTTCCCATGTCAAATTTGGATCAACTTGATACGGTTGATTATTTCCTGGGTAAATATTCTGATTGGCACCAAAAGCATAGTTATAACCTGAGGCAAAAACTGGTATATTTAATGAATTTAGAGTATTTCCGTTACCTACTTCACCGTAACCACCTCTTAATTTTAAGTAGCTAAAGTAGGAGTTGTTTTCCATGAAATTTTCTTTAGAAATAACCCATCCACCTGAAACTGCAGGAAATATTCCCCATCTTTTAGATTCTAAAAATGAACTAATTCCTTCACGACGAATTGATGCAGAAAATAAGTATTTTGAATCAAATTCATATTCCAATCTACCAAAATAGGCAATCGAAACTATTGGAGTGGAATTACTGTTACTAACTACTGAGCCAGGCGCTACTTCAGTATTGTAAGTTGATAAGTCAAGGGACCAATAATTAGATTGTTCTGGCACATTCCATCTTGTTCCTGATAAATTTTCAGAAATATTTGATGTAGTTCTTGACATACCTGCAATTACAGTCAACTCACTTTTATCAAAATTCATTTTGTAAGTAAAATAATTGTCCCAATTCCATCTGTAAGAACTACCGCGTCTTTGGTTTAAAGTATTTATTGGGCTTGATAAAGGATAATCCGCAATTTCAGCAGTTGCATTTTGCGATAAAAATATATCTCTACTTGGTGTAAATGTAAATCCACGTGACCAATCAAAAGTTGCTCCAAAATTAGAATTGAATTTTAGATTTTCTAAGATTTTAAGTTCCGCTCCTATGGAACCAAATAATGTAACATTTTTATTTTGTTCGTTTGTATAAAATAACTCAGCGGCAGGGTTTCCAACATTGTTAAAACGATCACTTCCATTAATATCAATTAAACCCGAATCAACATTACGCAATGGAACTCCCCATCTTCCGTTTTCAAATCGTACAGGAACAATAGGAGATTGTTTGTAAGCATTTGTAAAAGCACTTAAAGGTTTTGGAGTATTATTAACAATAGAAAGATTAATAGAAGGAGATATTTTCAAGATTTTATCTAAAACTTTAAATTCATTTCTTGAATTAATGTTAGTTCTTTCAAATTGGGTTCCATTTAGAATACCTTTTTCTTTATAATTTGTGGCACTAAAGTAATAATTTGCAGAATCACTTCCGCCAGCTAAAGATATATGATTACTTGAAACTTCACCATTTGAAGTTATTTCGTCAAGCCAATTTGTATTATTTGGTTGGTTAAAATTAAAATAACTAGAAGATCCTAAAGCAGTATTATTATAATAAGCATAGCGATAGGAATCGGACATTTTTACTTTTTGTTGAATATATTTCTGACCATAATACGCATCATATGTTACTTTGATAGCTCCTTTTCCTTTTTTAGTAGTGACAACTACAACACCATTTGATCCTTTTTGCCCATAAATAGCCAAAGAAGACGCGTCTTTTAATATATCTAAAGTTGAAATTTCATTAGTACTTAATCCATTTAAACTTGAAGACTCGATACCATCTATAATGTATAGTGGATCTCTGCCTCCCATTAATGTTCCTAAACCTCTAATTCTAATTGAAGGATTAGCTCCAGGCTCATCATTAGTAACAATATTTATACCAGCGGCTTTACCTTGAATAGCTTGCATTGCATTCTGTGAAGGTGTTTTTAATATATCAGCTGATTTAATTTGAGATACTGAACCCGTAATAGAACCTATTTTTTTTGTTCCGTATCCAACAACAATAACTTCACTCAATAAATTTGATTTATTTTCAAATAATTGAATATTCATATCCTTTGAAATTTTTGTTATAAATGTTCCAAAATTCAATTTCGAAAATGTTATTTTATCTCCAATTGAGGCATTAATCGAAAAAGATCCGTCAATTGTTGAGCTTACAATTTGATTTCCACTGGTTACGGTAACTTCTGGTATTGGATTTCCTATTGCATCAACAACTTTTCCCTTGCTTAATTGGGCAATGGATAGAAAAGGCAAAATGAGAAATACCAACAATGAAATAAAGTTTTTCATACAATTTCCAGATTAATTAAATTAGAAATACAAACTTAGTTAATTACAACGTTATAGTTGCAATAGTAATCCTACTACAAAAGTACATCAATTATTAAATATAAAAATATAAATATATGATTTACAGTTATTTAAAATTAAATAAAAAGCTATTATATACATCTAAAAAAATGATAAATGATGTAATAATGATGTGTTATAATATGGTAATTAATAAGGGATAAAAATATATTATTCTTAAAAAATAGTAGTTATTTATACATTAATAAAAATTTATTAAGATTTTCTTCTTGTGTTATTCCTAATTTTTTTCTTAATCGGTAGCGTTGTAATTCAACACCTCTAAAGCTAATATTCATCATAGGTGCTATTTCTTTTGAAGTAAGGTTCATTTTTAATAACACACACAATTTGATGTCTTTGGAAGTTAGGTTAGTATATTTTTTGGAAAGATTAATAATAAACTCATTATGAATTTGATTTAAATTAGTTTCAAAAGCTTTCCATTCTTGCTTATTAATTGCATTAATTTTAATAGTCTTTTTGATTTCACTTTTTAATTTGTTTAAATCAACATCTGAATCCAAAATAGACTGAATATTTTCAATCATTTCACTTTGCTTTGCTATTGACAATGATTTTACAGCCACTTCTGAAGATTTAGTTTGTATTTCTAATTCTAAAATGTGTTTTTCATACTGCTGTGTATTCAATTCATTTTGAGATTTCAATTCAATTTCAAGAATTTCTTTTTGATGTTTAAGTTCTTCTTCCTTAAGCTTTAATTTTTGATTGTATCTAATTTTATTCCATCGATAATAAATGAAAAAACTAGCTGAAATTAAAAACATATAGAACAAAATCATCCAAAAAGAAAAATACCAAGGATTATCAACTGTGAATTCATAATCTGCAATTTTTGAATATTTATGACCATCAAAATAATAAAAAGCTAGCTCTTGTTTCCCACTGTTTAGATTATTAAGTACTAAATTTCCTTTTTTAATTCTGATAAAGTTTTTTGAGTCATTAAATTTATAGAATAAATCAGGTCGGTTATAGCCAAAATACTCAGAAATACAATTTATTTCTACGGGTTGATTGTATTTTACCGAAATATTATTTGAAATTATTTTACCTTGAGAAAAACCTTCAATCGTAATTTTCGGAATACGTTTTTTATTTCTAAACAATTGATATGAAATAAATCCATCATCTAAATTTAGCATTATAGAATTTCCGTTTTTATAAGCTTTTGTGCTCTCAAAAATAATTCTTCCGTCATAGTATTTCTCCGGAATTAATTCTAAAAAAAATTCATTTTTTTCTTGAGAAACGACATATAACAAACCTGAATTTAATACAATAAAATTAGTATTATCTATAGGAATGATTTCAGAAATATTACTAAATAAATTATTAAATAAAGTGTCTTTTACCAATTTTTCAGATATTGAATCGTAATGGTACCAATATTTATTGATTAGGAAAAGTATTTCATTTTTATACTTAAATATTTTTACACCATAATCATTTATTATTCCATTTGCTTGTGAAACGTTTTCAATTTTAACTGTTTTATTATTTTCATATACTATTCTGTATAGACTTCTATAATTATCAGCGGCCCATAATTCATTGGGCTTGTTTTGAGCAATATTTCTAATTGGTTTTGTTAATTTTTCTAGAAATTTCCATTTGGTCAAATCATTTATTACTGGATAACAAATAATTCCCGAATAATTTGCTTGAAAGTAAGTGTTGTCAAAGTCACTTTTTAGTAATTTCCAACCGCCACTTATATTATTTATTTTTTTTAGTTTCTCGTTTTCATAAAGATATGTCCCATCATTGTGACCAATTATAAATGAATTATTCCATTTATAAATATCCCAGACTTGACCTTGAGCATTTTGAATTGCTTTTATTTGTTTGTTTTTGTATTCAAATAAACCGTGGTTAGTTGCAAATAAGTAGTAGTTGTTTTTTATTTGCGCCAACGAATAAACAGAACCTAATATTCCCGAATTATCTGAAAAAATTGTTACTGCAGAGTTGATTTCAACATGTGCAATTCCGTTGTCTAACCCGAGCCAAAGGTCTTTTTCTTTATCAACTGCTATTGATAATATGGCATTGTTTTTTAGAGAATTTTGCCTATTAATGTTTTTATATGAATTGTCTTTAAGATCAACAATATATAAGCCGCGTAATGCTGTTCCAATAGCCAAAATATGATTATCTACAAATTTTGCAGTTAAGATAACTTCGTTTTTAAGCTCTTCATTTAACGGGTTTTTCCAAGTAGTTAAGACGCCTTTGTCATCTAGAAAAACCCCCTTATTTTTTGTGAAAATATAATATTTACCTTCGTTCTTTTCTATATTATGAATAATATTATCATCTATCAAAGACCAATTTATTTTCTTTATAAACGAATTATCCTTCATCACATAAATTCCTGCTCTTACTGACGCAACGTATATTTCATTATCAACTACATAACAATATGAAATTTGAAATGGAAACTTTACTTTTTTAACTGAATTATTACTATAAATGAAAAGTTCGTTGAAGGATTGAAAATAAATTTTATTATTAAATTTAAATATTTTCCAGATTTCTTCATTATCGGAATTTCCATAAAAAAGGTTTTTATTTTCTGAAATTGAATAATAATGCATCTTTCCATTGCTTCTTTTCCAATAACCAAATTCTTTGTAAGAACCACAATAAATTCTATCAGAATCGCTAAAAACCGATCTAATTATAGTTTTATATGGCAAAGTGTATTTTTCCCATTTAACGCCATTGTATCTTAAAAAATAATGATTATTTGCTATATAAATTGCGTCGTCGTTTCCTTGAACAACATTCCAATTTTGATTGTCGCCTAAGTATTCCGATTTAGTAAAGTTTTCTACAAAAGGGAGAAGCTCCTGGGAAAAGAGACAACATAATTGACAGAAAAAACAAAAAAATAATAATGAGATTTTTTTCAAAACATTTAAATTATTTCCAAAGATAAAATTTTAAATGAAATTTAGATACTTTATTACCTTACTTATATTTATAAAAAAGATTGCTATTTATATATTTATTTATTAAAAATAGTGTAAATTATTATTTAACTTTATGACAAAATTAAAACATCTGCAAATTGCACATTTATGAAAAAGGAGATGTGAGATAAGAAAAATAACTTATTTGGTACTTTATATTGTGTTTAATGGTTAATAAACCAAAATAATTATATTCCAAAATAAATATTGAATATTTATTATCAACAAGTTGAATAGCTTAATTTATTAAAGCAATTAATAGCTTTTAAAAAATCGATATCCGCAAGCAAATTATTAGAGATGTCCTGTAAATACGCTACTAAAACCATACAAATCTCTATAAAATATATGCAATTTCAATTTAAATCCCCCATTTTAAAATTTGGATTTATGATAATTATCAGTTTTTAATCAAGCGAAAAACATCAATTTTGTAGCTTATTTTATTAAACTGAATTAACATGAACACAGCAAAACAATTACATACTTTTCATATTCCTGTAATGGGACTTGCTTACACAATTGATAGCCCAATTCGAATAGGGAAATTCGGAATTTCATCGGTTATTTCTATTATGGACGATGATTTAATTGAAAAAATGAATGCTTTTTATAGCGCAAAATTTGAGATTCCATACCACGAAATTACGCAAAAAATTCATGATTATAGAGCCCTTAGAATTACTTCCTATTTGAATTTAGTTGACAAAATTGTAAAAGAAAAATTTGAAAATTTCAAAGTTGAAATAGCTGAAAGTAAAACAGCATTAGAAAATTATATCGCCATTTTACCTAATAAGTCTGAAATAAAAAAAGGCTTAGAAAACCTTTTGGAAAACGGATTTGAATTTAAGGAAAATGTAAAACATTATATTGAAAACAATCTTTATCCGGGAGATATTGACGTCAATATTATGACCAAATTAGACAAAGATAATTTCGAGAAAGACGAACAATTACCAATAGAATTTAATGATGCGCATGCGGCACTTCGTGGATTTGCTAATAGCAATTTAGAGTCTTCGGTGGTTCTTTCGGCTGGAATGAATCCAAGATTGTATAGTTATTTTGAAAATTTCACAACCTTTTTTCCTGATTTAAACAACCATTTGAAAAAGAAAATCACCTTAAAAGTAAGTGATTTTAGATCGGCTATGATTCAAGGGAATTTTTTAGCTAAAAAAGGACTTTGGGTTTCGGAATACCGAATAGAATCGGGTTTGAACTGTGGAGGACACGCATTTGCAACCGACGGATTTTTATTAGGCCCAATTTTAGAAGAATTCAAATCTAAAAAAAACCAATTGATTCAATCCGCTCATGAATTGATGACAAAAGCATTGGCACAAAAAGAAATGCATGTTCCTGAAAAGCCATTGAATTTAAAAATAACTGTTCAAGGAGGCGTTGGAACTTCTGAAGAGCATGAATTTTTATTAGACCATTATGAAGTAGATTCAGTGGGTTGGGGAACTCCTTTTTTACTGGTTCCAGAAGCAACATCTGTGGACAAAGCAACACGAGAATTATTGATAAAAGCCAAAGAAGAGGATTTGTATTTGAGTCATATTTCTCCATTAGGAATTCCTTTTAATACTTTGCGAGGCACTACCAATGAACAATTCAAGCAAAAAAGAATTGACGAAAGTAAAGCCGGAAGTTCGTGTCCAAAACGTTTTTTAGCTCTAAGCAAAGAATTAGACGCTAAAGGAATTTGTACTTCTTCAAAAAAATACCAAGACATAAAATTAGCAGAATTAGAGGATCAAAAGGATAATCTAACTACAGAAAATTTCGAAAAAAAGAAATTTAGTATAACTGAAAAAGCATGCCTTTGTGTAGGTTTGGCAAATGCTTCATATTTAGAAAATGATATTAAAATAAAGGGGCAATCGCAGGGAGTTATCATTTGTCCTGGACCAAATATGGCTTATTTTGACCAAGAAGTTTCGCTATCAAAAATGGTGCAACATATTTATGGAAATGCAAATGTGCTTCAAAATACGAATCGTCCGAATATGTTTGTAAAAGAATTGACAATGTATGTTGACTATTTAAAAAAGGAAATTTTAGATATTTCAAATGAAATTACTGCCGCACAAATCAAGAAATTGAATGCTTTCAAAAGCAATTTATTAGATGGGATTTCCTATTATGAAGAATTATTTTCAGATGTAAATTACTTTGAAAAAAGTAAAGCTACCATAAATTACATGCTGCATTTTTATAAAACCGAAATTATTGAAATTGAAATCCCTGTTTTAGAATTGACAAGCTAAAAAGTATAGAAATAAACAACCAAATAGGTAGAATTCAAAAATTAATATTAAAACACAAATTTTTACAGATTTTTACGTGAAAATTTGTGTAATTAATAGCGACTCATTTTACGTTCAATATAGAGCTCTAATAAATTGAAAAAACTATTAAAACCGATCAATTTCAGAAGCCAACTTAATATCTTTATCCGTTACGCCGCCTGCATCGTGAGTAGTTAATCGGATGTTTACTTTATTATAAACATTAAATAATTCTGGATGGTGGTTCATTTTTTCAGAAACTACTCCCACTTTTACAATAAAGCCGAGTGCTTCAGTAAAATTCTTAAACTGAAACTTTTTCTCAATACCATCTGAATTAAACTGCCAATCGTTTAAATTTAATAGCATTGGCGCTACTTCTTCCTTATTATATTTTGTCATCGCTAAACATTTTTATAAAAATAGTTAAAAAATGCTGAATTGTTTTCTACTTTAACTTTAAATAGTATTTTAGACAACTATTAATTTGCCATTCATTTGAACACAAATATAACTTACAAAATATATTCTTCGACTTCAGAATTTCCTTCAAATTGGGATGCGTTTTCTGCTAAAAATATTTTTCTGTCAAAGGAATATTTACACATTTTAGAGATTTCGTCTCCGAAAAATATGAAATGTAATTTTATAGGCTTGTTTCATAATGAAGAATTGGTTGGTGTTGCTTTGACACAATTCATCAATTTAAGCGCAATAAGTTCTTATGGAGAAAGAGATCATTGCATAAAAACAGAAATTCGAAATTTTGCTTTTAAGAATTTCAGTTCCAATGTTTTGGTTGTTGGTAATAACACTTTAACGGGACAAAATGGCTTTTGTTTTTCAGAAAATATTTTGGCTTCAGATGTTTTAATTGCTTTACATAATGCTGTTCAAGCACTAAAAATACAAATACAGAAAGAAGGAAATAAAGTACATCTTATCATTTTTAAAGATTTCTCCGAAAAGCAAATTTCGTTATTTGACCTTCCAGATTTTCATTCCTATTTTAAATTTTCGACGCAACCCAACATGCTTTTTGATATTAAAAAGCAGTGGCATTCTTTTGATGATTATACAACTGATTTGAGCAAAAAATACCGCGATCAATACAAAAGAGCACGAAAAAAAGCGGAAGGAATTACAAAACGAAAATTGTCCTTAGAAGATATTACGAATTACAAAGACAGAATATTTGAATTGTATATGGATGTTGCCAAAAACGCACCTTTCAATACTTTTTTCTTACCCGAGAATCATTATGTAATTTTCAAAAAAGCTTTGAAAGAAAAATTTCTGTTTTACGGTTATTTTAATGGCGAAACTTTAATTGGCTTCAACACTTTGATAAAAAACGGCAGCGATATTGACACCTATTTTTTGGGTTATGATGAAAAGTGCCAACGAGAGAAAATGCTGTATTTGAATATGCTTTATGACATGATTGGCTATTCGATTAATAAAGGATTCAATCGAATTGTATTTGCGAGAACCGCTTTAGAAATTAAAAGTTCGGTGGGTGCAAAACCTGAAGAAATGTATGGATTAATGCAACATAGCAATTGGTTTATCAATTTATTTATCGCAAAACTATTCCGTTATTTTGAACCTGAAATGATTTGGACGGAACGCAATCCGTTTAAATAAATATAATTTAACCCTCTGAACGGTTTTTAGCCCAGAGTGAAGAGGAAAGCCCGGAATGAAAAAAGGTAGTTTTTCTTGGCGAAAAAGAGCGACCGAAGGAAGCTCCTTTTTGGCTTAGAAAAACAACTTTTTGAATGAGGACTTGAAACGGAAAGCTGGAATAGCTCCTAAATTATAAATTATCAATTTCTTCCTGAACCACTTCCCAATCAAAAAGCAGCTTTTCTAATTCGGCTTTCTTTTTATTGTATGCCATGAAAAACGCAGCATTTTCAGCATGTTTATCATAGTTTGAAGCGACCATTTTATCATCGTTTTGAATGTCTTTTTCCAATTGCTTGATTTGACTTTCAATTTTGCTCAAACGATTGTAAACCGCTTTGTTTTTCTTCTGAT
>CANINJ010000030.1 GCA_947468985.1 Bacteroidota bacterium | reverse complement strand
TTTTAATAATAAACCTTATAACGAAGGACTATTATTCAATAAAAAATCAGGCAGTATTCGTTCGGCAATTTACTTGAAAAAATCAATTGTAAATACCGCCGAAAGAAAAACATTTATCCTTGAAAATCTTGTTCCAAAAATCGATAAGTTTGAAAAAACAACTGGAATAGATCTTCGCGTTTCAGGAATGCCGTACATCAGAACCATAAATGCCGAAAATATGAAAGGCGAAATTGGTCTTTTTATCGGTGCCGCTTTGCTAATTACGTCCTTGATTTTCTTCCTTTTTTTCCGTTCCTACAGAGCCACTTTTATCTCGATATTCATCTTGATTTTTGGTGTAATGTGGTCTTTCGGAACCTTAGGATTATTCCATTACAGAATCACAATTCTAACGGCAATTATCCCACCATTGATAATTGTAATCGGAATTACAAATTGTATTTTCCTTATCAATAAATACCAGCAAGAAATAAAACTACACAATAATCAAGCGAAAGCCTTGCAGCGTGTCATTTCTAAAATTGGGGTTTCAACTTTAATGACGAACCTTACAACTGCGGCTGGATTTGCAACTTTTATGATTACTGGCAACGATTTACTATTTGAATTTGGCTTGGTAACTTCTATAAATGTAATCACAGTCTATCTTTTAACGTTGGTTGTTGTGCCAATAATGTACAGTTTTATGCACGTTCCAAAGGAAAAGCATTTGTATCATTTAAGCAAAACCTACCTTTCTTCTGTTTTGGATTGGGTAGAACACATCGTAAAAACCAAACGTACTTATATCTATTCTATTTACGGATTACTATTGGTTTTCAGTGTAATTGGCGTGGTACAAATGAAAGTTTCAGGCAGTTTAATTGGCGAAATGCCAAAAAGTGCGTCGTTTTTTAAAGACATTGTATTTTTTGAAAAAGAATTCAATGGCGTAATGCCACTTGAAATTATGATTGACACCAAACATAAAAAAGGCGTTATGAAATTGTCCACAATGAAAAAAATGGACGAATTGCAAAAAACGATTGAGCAAATTCCAGAACTTTCAAAACCTGTTTCAATTGTCAATTTGGTGAAATATTCCAAACAAGCATTCTACAACGGAAAGCCTGAATATTATGAATTGCCAACTTCTCAAGAGCAAGTATTTATCCTTTCGTATGCCAAAAACGCCACTAAAAACTCGAAAGAAAATCTAATGAAAAGCTACGTTGATTCTACGGGTCAATACGCCAGAATTACGACTTTTATGAAAGATATCGGCACTAAAGATATGTCGAAAATCGAAGGGAAATTAAGAACAAAAATCGAAGAAATTTTCCCAAAAGACCGCTATGAAGTAACGCTCACAGGAAAAGCTCTGGTATTTCAAAAAGGAACAACTTACCTCATAAACAATTTAATCGAATCGCTAATATTTGCCATTTTCCTAATCGCGGGGCTTATGGCGTACATGTTTCGCTCGGCAAAAATGATTTTCGTTTCCGTAATCACCAACATTTTGCCACTTTGCATCACCTCGGGATTAATGGGCTATTTAGGAATTCCCCTGAAACCATCAACGATTTTAGTGTTCAGCATCGCCTTTGGAATTTCCGTGGACAACGCCATTCAATTTATGGCAAAATACCGCCACGACCTCATTCAAAACAACGGAAAAATCAAAAAATCAGTTTTTAGCTCCTTACGAGAAACAGGAATTAGCACCTTTTACACCTCAATCGTCCTGATTTTTGGCTTCGCCATTTTCACACTTTCCAGCTTTGGCGGCACCGTAGCACTGGGCGGCTTAATTTCCTGCACCTTGCTATTCGCTATGTTCGCCAACCTTTTGGTTTTACCCGCTTTGGTACTCACATTTGAAAAAAAGAAAGCTAAAAACGAAGAATAATTTCTTTTTGGGCGCGCCCTCGTTTTGAGTGTCATTGCAAAGTATGAAGCAATCGCTAAACTCGGTCGGGCTGTGCGTTGCAATCTTTGCTCCACTTTGTGCCGCAAAGGATTTCCACTGCCATCCCTCGCGCAAAACCCACAAAATCGTAACTAAACTCAAAAAATAATTCCAATATGTTTTTCGTGTTATTTTAAACAGTATTTTTATAAAAAATTTACTTCCCCAATAGTTGATTTTTTTTTTATCGACCTTTCTTTTTGTTTGAAAGCGGAGGATACCTACAAGTGAGAGTTATTTTAACAAAAATAGCGACTTAATAAAGTGTCTATTTCGCAAAAATGAAAAATGAAAAACCTGTTTACAACATCAAAAGTTTCCAAATTAGCAACGTATATTTTGATTTTTTCAATTCTATCCCTTTCAAGCGGATGTAATTGTGATGCCGACAGCTCGGATTGTGGTTGCGATTCCGAAATAATAGCAACATTGCCCGTAACTACTAAATTTATTGGTCAAATCGCCATAAAAAGACGTGCCAATTCAACCGACACATTCTATAATAACAAATATTGGATTACCTATATTTCGCCCGATTGCCCAAGTTGTATTCATCACTACATCATTTGCAATGAAGAAATGTTGACTGCTTTTAGCGATTTGCAAACCCTTCCACTCGGACAATCGGCAACAGTAAAATTCGCAGGGGATTTAAGAGAACCCTGCGCCAAAACAATTTCCCCAGCAACAGAAACTTTTGAACACATCACCTTATCCAAAATCGAAAGACAATAAAGAAACTGAAGGATAAATTTTGTTTGGGCGATTCTTGGTTAAGGATTTCCACTTCCATCCCTCGTGAGATATCAGTATATAAGAACTAAATTTAAACCTACAATTATTTTTCCATTTCTGGTAACCAAAAATGATTTTCAAAATCAATAATTTGATTGTCAACGACTTCAATTCCTTCGCTTTCAAGTAATTGTTGCATGAGATTGGTTCCGTCAAAATGGTGTTTTCCAGTAAGTAAACCAATTCTATTTACGACGCGATGTGCAGGAACATCTTCCAAATTATGTGAGGCATTCATTGCCCAACCTACCATTCGTGCGGAACGAGCAGCGCCAAGAACTTTAGCAATCGCACCATAAGAAGTGACTTTTCCGTAAGGAATTTGGCGCGCTACGGCATAAACACGTTCAAAAAAATTATCGTTTTTATCGGTCATTTAAATCCAATAGTTTTTTATGAGTTTCAAAAAAGTAATTATTGAAATCAATCCCGTTATAGAACCAATAATGTAATTTCCTTTATCAATCAGGAAGGAAGTCTTGTTTTCTTGCTTTTTGAAGAATAAAATATAAAGGTAAAATACGAAAAAGGAACCCAAAACTACACCGAAAACAAAGGAATAAATAAAAAATGAGTTAAAGAAAAAATACCCATAAGTAGATAAGGTGACGCTTACAAAAACGTAATATGGAATGGGGAATAAATTTAAACATGAAAGCAACATTCCAAGGAAAAACCGACTTGCTTTGCTGTGCATTTTTATCTCTTGCTTTTCTTTTTTAGGCTTTTGAGCAGACCAAAATAAGAAAATGGTCATGCCTAAAAAAAGTACCACTCCAATTTCCTGCAAAATATTAATTATATCCTGTCGGCTAAAAATAAATTTCGCAAATAATAAAGCGATATAGGTTTGAAAAAAAACAATAACCGTTGCACCAGTTGCGAAAGAAATTGCTTCATTTCTACCATCAACCGCGCTCACTTTTGCTGCCGTCATATTGATTAAACCTGGAGGCATAATTCCAATTGACGCAATTACAAAACCTAATAGCAAAGGCAATATAAATTCCAAATTTTATTTAATTTTAAAACGAATATACGTAATAGCTTTGTTAATTTCCAAATATTGTTTTTCATAAAATGTCTGAAAACCAGTAACTTCTTCTGGACTTCCTTCATTTACATATACATTATGGTTGGCATATAAAACCTCGTGGCCTTCACCGTGAAGCAATCCTAATGTATAACCGTGCATGAATTCGCTGTCGGTTTTTAGGTTCATTATTCCTTCTGGTTTAAGAATTTTTTTATACAATTTCAGAAATTCAGAATTGGTCATTCTGTGTTTGGTACGTTTGTATTTTATTTGTGGATCTGGAAAAGTAATCCAAATTTCATCAACTTCATTTTCATTGAAAATATGATTTACCAATTCGATTTGGGTTCTAATAAAAGCCACATTGTGCAAGCCAGTTTCCACGGCAGTTTTTGCACCGCGCCAAAAACGAGCGCCTTTTAAATCAATACCAATAAAGTTTTTATTTGGATATTTCTCGGCAAGGCCAACAGAATATTCGCCTTTTCCACAACCTAATTCCAAAACAATTGGATTGTCATTTTTGAAAAAATCTGCATTCCATTTTCCTTTAAGCGGAAATAAATCGCCAACAACTTCTTCTCTTGTAGGTTGAAAAACATTATTGAATGTATCGTTTTCTTTGAACCTTTTTAACTTATTTTTACTTCCCACGTTGTGTTTTATATTTTGGCAAAATTAAGGAAATATATATGATAAAATATAGTTTTTGATTGCGCTTTGAAAATATATTTATTTAGAAGATTTAATCGATATAGAAATAATAGAAAATAAAAAAACCGACTGCTATCTTTGGGATAAAAAGTCGGTCTTGAAATGTATTTAAATGTGTAATTTCTTACTTTTTATCTAAGAATTTATCGTGTTTTATAATTTTTGCATTAATCATAAAATAAACAGATTCCGCTATATTCGTGCAATGTTCCGCTATTCTTTCGATGTGTTTCAAAACAATTACAAGATTAGTTCCTGAAACTACCGTTTTGGAATTACTTTTCATCTCTATTACAATATTATGAATTGCATCGTTGCTTTTGTTCTTAATGTCGCGGTTTAAAATAAAAATTTCGCCAATAGTACTTTCTTCTAAAGTTTGAAAACACTCATTTGTTTTTGTAGTAATTGCCTCCACTTCACGAGTAATATCTGAAATATTAAATTTTGAAATTAAATCGTGTTTCTCATTAATATTCTTCGCTTTTTTGATTACACTTACCGCCAAATCTCCAATTCTTTCAATTTCATTGCTGATTTGCATTGCCGACATAATAAATCTTAAATCTGAAGCAACGGGTTGTTGTAATGCAAAAACACCTTGACAAAGTTCATCAATCTTGACATCTAATTTATCAATTTTATGTTCCGTTTTTTTTACTCCGCTAACTTCTGTACCTGGTTCTAAAAGCAGTGATTTCATAGCTTCAACCACTTGATGCTCAGAAAGATTTCCTATTTTTATTATTGCAGATTTAAGTTTTCCTAATTCTATTTCTAATTGTGACGCCATTGTTTTTCTTTTTAAAGTTTAAAAATAAACTACTATCCAAATCTTCCCGTAATATAATCTTCGGTTTGTTTTTTAGATGGTTTTGTAAAAATAGTCTTTGTTTTGTCCATTTCTATCAATTCACCCAAATAAAAGAACGCAGTATAATCACTTGTTCTTGCAGCTTGTTGCATATTATGTGTTACAATAATTATGGTATAATGCTCTTTCAACTGGTGAATTAATTCCTCGATTTTTGAAGTCGAAATTGGATCTAGCGCACTTGCAGGCTCGTCCATCAAAATAATGTCAGGGCTTACCGCCAATGTTCTTGCGATGCACAAACGTTGTTGTTGCCCGCCAGAAAGTCCCATAGCAGAATCGTCCAAACGGTCTTTTAACTCTTCCCAAATTGCGGCTTGTTTTAAAGATTTTTCAACAATTTCATCCAATTGTTTCTTGTCTTTAATACCATTAATTCGGGGTCCGTACGCCACATTTTCATAAATGGATTTTGGAAATGGATTTGATTTTTGAAAAACCATTCCAATTTTCTTTCTAATATTGACAACATCTACATTTTTATCATAAATATCGACGTCCTCAACAAGCATTTGTCCTGTGATAGTTACATTTGGAATAAGGTCGTTCATTCTATTTATACATCTCAAAAACGTAGATTTTCCACATCCTGAAGGCCCAATTAATGCCGTAACTTTATTTCTTGGTATTTGCATAGAAATATCAGTCAATGCTTTTTTGTCACCGTAATGTAATGATAAATCTTTTACTTCAATCTTAATGTCTTTCATTTCGAATTTCTTTATATTTTAATAGCAGTTAGACTAAATTATATCTTTCTACTTCTTATTCTTGAACGGATAATTACAGCTACAATATTTAATGACAAGGTCAACATTAATAAAACCAATGTCGTTGCAAATTGAATTGGCATTGTTTTTTCAACATCTGATGATTGCGTAGACATAATATAAATATGATAGCCTAAATTCATAAATTGATCACTCACCGATTTTGGCAATGTAGCTAAATAATAGGCTGCTCCTGTGAATAAAATCGGCGCAACTTCACCAGCTCCTCTACTAACAGCAAGAATCGTTCCTGTCATTATTCCAGAAATAGAACCTGGAAAAACTACATTTTTTATAGTTTGCCATTTTGTAGCTCCCAATGCCAAACTTGCCTCTCTTAATTCTCTGGGAACTGTTTTTAATGCCTCTTCAACTGAAACAATAACCACGGGCAAAGTCAATAATGCCATAGTTAAACTTGCCCATAAAATGTTGGGTTGTCCCCAATGTAATTTACCTCCATTAAAAACGGTATCGGCTCCGGCTCCCAAAAATTGGATAAAAAATCCTAATCCAAAAAGTCCAAAAATTATGGAAGGAACAACGGCTAAAGTTCTAACCGAAAAACGTACTGCAGCAGCAAAAACTGAATTTTCGGCTGCGTATTCTGTGAGATAAATTGCTGTAATTGTTCCAAACGGAACTGCAGCAATTGACATTACAACTACTAATATAAAAGTTCCAATTATCGCTGGAAATATCCCTCCTTTGGTCATTCCATCTGTTGGAAATGACGATATAAATTCCCAAGAGAAAGTACTCCAACCTTTGAAAACGATGATTCCTAAAATCAATAATAAAATTCCAATTATTATTATTACAGCTGTTAATGTAGCTCCAACAATAACTTTTCCTTTAATATCTTTTTTCACAGTTGTGTCTAAAGTAAAGGCTGTATTTTCTTCGTTTGATACTGTATCCATACTTTATTTACCTTGAAATTTTTTGAGTAATCTTCCTTTTATATAAAATTCTGCAATTGCATTTAATGCAAATGAAAAAATGAAAAGTAAAGAACCAATGAAAAATAACACACTATAATGCGTATCTCCAAAAACAGTTTCTGCCATTTCCGAACCAATTGTCGCTGCAAATGTACGAACACTTTCAAACGGATTTAAAGAGTTCAAAGGAGCATTTCCTGTTGCCAATAATGCAATCATTGTTTCTCCAAAAACACGCCCAATTCCCAAAAGCAACGCTGCAAAAATTCCAGGAATTGCTGCTGGCAGAGTTACAAAAAAGGCCGTTTGCCATTTGCTTGCGCCTAATGCCAAACTTGCTTCGGTATAGGTTTTTGGAACTGCTGAAAGCGCATCTTCCGATATGGTATAAATAATCGGAATTGCCGCAAGCGCCATTGCAACTCCGCCAACAAATGCATTTAATCTGGTTTCGTAACCAAAAACATCTTGAAAAAAAGTAGCCATTACCATCAAAGCAAAGAATCCAATTACTACAGATGGAAAAGCCGCCAATAATTCTATTACGGGTTTGATAATTTCTTTTGCTCGTTTTGATGCAAAAGTAGAAGTGTAAAGTGCTGCTAAAATTGCCAATGGTCCCGCAATTAGCATTGCAATAAGAGTAACTTTTAAAGTCCCAATTAATAATGCAAGTAATCCAAATCTTGGATTATCAGATACCGGAACCCATTCTGTAGTTAAAAAAGTACTCCAGGTTTTATCGGCACCTTCCTTGTTAATATCGGTAACTTCGGGCTGTGGCGTTTCATCTGCTACCACTTCGCCATAGGCTTCTGGTTTTAAATCTTCAACAGGTGCATCTCCATAAACTTCAGGTTTTAACTCTTCTGTGGGAGCAGGTTCGCCGTAGGTTTCTGGTTTCAAATCTTCACTTCCTGAGCCATACGATTCAGGAACTAAATTCGATTCTTTCGAAAGTTCCATGGCTGCTTTACCAGAAGCACTAAAATTAAATATCGGTAACGATTCTTTGAATACGAATACAAATATTAATACGATTATAGCTACAGATAAATAGGCAACAGAAGAAATTATTTTTTCTGCTAAAAACTCAGAAAGCCTAAATTGTTTTTTTAGGCTTTCTTTGGTAAAATTATTTTGCGGATTGGGATTCATTCCTCTAAATTTAGTATTCTTAATTAATTAGAATTAACTTCTATTTAAATTATTTTAAAGGAAAATAACCAACATCTGTACATACTTTTTGTCCTTCAGCGCTCAAAATCCAATCAATATATTTTTTGGTAGCACCTGTTGGTCTTGTAGCTAAATACATGTATAAATATCTTGTAATTGGATAGGTTTTAGTTCTAATTGTTTCCGCGTTTGGAGAATATGCAGGACTGTTAGCATCTTTTTTTACCTTACAATCTTTCACTCCTGAATCATACGCAGCACCACCATATCCAACACCATATTTATCTTTTTTAACAGCATTTACGATAGCTGCAGTTCCTGGTAAAGTTTGGCAATTTATAGCATAGTCTCTTTTTACTACGAAATCTTTGAAATAGACGAAAGTTCCGGAGCTACTTTCCCTACCGTACAATTTAATATTTGTGTCTGGTCCACCTACATCTTTCCAATTGGTGATTTTTCCTGAATAAATATCTGCAATTTGCTTCAATGTTAATTCATTTACAGGATTTGCTTTATTCAAATAGATAGAAATACCATCTTTTGCGCAAGCAATTTCAACTCCTAAAGTACCATATCTTCCTTTAATTTTATCTACTTCAGATGGTTTTATTGGACGACTTGAATTTGCAATTTCTGTAGAACCATTAATTAAAGCTGAAATCCCAACTCCAGAACCTCCACCGGTAACTTGTATGGTAGTTGTAGGGTTTTTTGACATATAAACCTCAGCCCATTTTTGAGCTAAAATTACCATTGTGTCAGAACCTTTTACAGTAATTTTATCAACAGAAGTAAACGAAAATCCTATAGTCATTATGACTAATAAAATCGCTAATAATTTAATGTTTGATGTTTTCATTTTATTTATAGTATAGTTAGAATATTAAAATCTTGCTTGTAATCTTATTGTGAATATATTATCTTTTCTGTCTTTTTTTGTTGTTCCATAATCCCCAGCAACTAAATTACTTTGCTCGTTTATTGGCAATGTATATCCTAAAACAATTTTCACATTTTCATCATAAAAATATTGCCAAGCGAAAGTCCAAGTGTTGTATTTTAAATCATCTGCTCTTGTAACTTGAGACCCCGAAAGTTTTGAATTTGGATCAAAACTATCATATCTCACAGCTGCTTGCAAATATTTTCCAACATTTTTAGTCATCGAAATATAAAAACCATCAAACTTTCTCACTTTATTTGCTGCAAAAGCAGAATAAGTTTCCAACGGGTTTGTACTTCCAGAAATGGTTCCCGAAATATATTCTCCTTTTAATGATGTTCCTCCTAAAAAGTCATAATAAATTTGTGCTTCTGCTCCAAACCAATCTTTCTTTAAAGTAGTTCCAACTGTTGGTGTAAATGGATTGTTATTTACATCAGAAAAAACAGCTGGCGGGGTTACTGGGTTTGTAACTGTTTGCGGTAATACTTTAGTTGAACCAAAATATCCATGAGCACCCACATCAACACCTAATCCTTTAGCAGGAAATTGAAAAGAATATGTAGCTCTTGCCATTACATCTTTATTGCTGTCAATATCTCTAACTTGATTTCCTATTGCACCTTCTCCAAAGTTACCATTAAAAATTGCTAATTGTAACTTTAATGGAATTAAATATTTAGTTACAAAATTGGCTTCTAATTTTGCTCCTAAATCACGTTCATTAGGATACAAAACATTAGTCATTCTTGCTCTTTCCAAAAATTCTCTCGTATTTGATGTAAATTCTACATCATAGTTGATTCTGTTAAATTGACCAACTGTTAATGAAAAAGTTTGAATCCATCGGTCATTTAAAACCGCATAAGCATCTTTTACAGATACTTTATCAACTCCAAAATCAGGTTGGATTACAAATTTAACACCGTCTAAAGTTTCATAGGAAAATTTTATTCTTGCTCTTCTAATATAGAATGAGTTTGTTACCGGCGCGGTAGCTGATGAACCAGAAACAGGCCCTTTGTCATCTTGAAAATCATACATGTCATATTGCGTTTGAATATAACCTGAAATTTTGATTCTAATTGATTTTGCCAATTCACTTTCAAGATACGATAATCTTTCATCAGTATCCGCAAATTTCATCGTGTGTTCATTGACACTTTGCATTAAAGAGTCAATTGAGACAGCTTTTTTCAAAGTGTCATTTGTGATTTCTTGAGCTTGAATTGCAAAAGAAAAAAGCAGAGGGAAAAGTAATAATTTATTCATTTGTAAATTTTACATTAATTTGATGCAAACTTACAGCGACAGTGTTAAGTAATTGTTACTTTAACGTTATGGTTGTTACCTTAATGTTACGCGATAAATTAAAAAACCAATAAAAAAGTTATTTAATCCAAAGCCTTTAATAGTGTAAATGAAAATTTAGAACCAGTACCTAAAGTACTTTCAACAAATATTTTTTCATTATGGGCTTCAATAATATGCTTCACAATGGCAAGTCCAAGTCCAGAACCCCCTTCTGATCTTGCGCCACTTTTATCCACTCTGAAAAAACGCTCAAACAATCTTGGGATATTTTTAGCATCAATTCCCTCACCATTATCGGAGATATTTATTAAAACCCGATTATTGATAACATCCTCAACACCTATTTCTGTTGAACCTCCAATTGTTCCATATTTAATTGAATTTTCTATAAGATTGGTGACAACTTGTTGGATTTTGTCATAATTACCAATAACCAGTATTGGCTTGTTGTATTTGTCATCAAAAGTCATTAAAATATCCTTTTTATTTGCTTTCATTTCTAACAAATCAAGGACATTTTGAATTAAAAGTACAATGTCAAAAGGCGCCATTGTAATCCTTTCATCCGACATTTCAAGCTTGGCAATTGTATCTAAATCTTCAACAATATATACCAATCGTTCCACGCCATTTAAAGCACGTGCTAAATATTTTTTTCGAATAGTTTTGTCTTTCATTCCTCCATCAAGTAATGTAGCAATGTACCCTTGAACTGTAAAAAGAGGTGTTTTAAGTTCATGTGAAATATTTCCTAAAAATTCTCTTCTGTATTCCTCTCGAATTTTTAAAGTTTCGATTTCTCGTTTTTTATCAGACGCAAATTTAGAAACTTCACGAGTAATTGAATTTATATCGGTTATTGATGATTTATTTATGATGGTACTAGATTCTAAAAATGAAAAATCATCATAAATTTTTTTAACCTTTTGAAAAATAAAAAATTGAACTTTGAATTGTAATAGTAAGAATGAAAATAGAGCTACAAAAAAAGCAAAAATCACACAAAAAGCAATCGAAAACTGAAAGAAAAAATAAGTTAAAAAACCAACTACTACTGTTGAAAACAAAGTAATTTGAATAGCTGAATTTACAGCAAAACGATATGTTTCTTTAATTTTTTTAGCCATTTATGCTTCAAACTTATAACCAACTCCTTTTATAGTTTTGAAAAATTCATCACCTATTTTTTCTCTTAATTTACGAATGTGTACGTCTATGGTTCTTCCACCAACGATGACATCATTCCCCCAAACTTTATCTAAAATTTCTTCTCTTTTAAAAACTTTTCCTGGCTTAGAAGCCAATAAATAAAACAATTCAAATTCTTTTCTTGG